>CAZAZB010000100.1:0-2749 GCA_964489485.1 uncultured Pseudomonadales bacterium
GCACAGGTTGGAACACCCCAGTGGCCGGCTTTCTCGTGAGCGGTCTGATTATCTTCTATGACCTTTTCGATTCGGTCTCCTTCCGATTCAATAATCCCATCCATCTGCGAAAGATCCAGGCCGGCACTCGTCGCTGCCTCGGCAAGGTGATTACCCTCATGCCAATTTACCGTACCTCCCCAGATCAACGCCGAAACCTGATCAGCGAACTGAATACCACACCCCTTTTCCTGGGCAACAACACCCAGGCGAGTCAGTCGATGAATATAGGGTTGATCATCACCAGTCTGGCGGACTCCCTCATCATCAACAGTCTGGTTAACCGGATCAGGATCAGGCCAGGCAAATGGCATATCAAGAAATTCAGCTACACGATAAACATCGGTGAACAGGTATGGTGCCCATAGAGGGTTTGCCTGTTTGAAAAATTCCGGCGTGCGAATAGCGATCGGGTATACTGCGCGAAAGTTGATTTGAAGCTGGTACCTGTCCTGCCAGTCTTTCAATCGTCCTGTTGCAAGATAAGACCATGGGCTCCGAAAAGACCAAAAAACATCAATACCAAGTGGTTCGCCCATCATTTATTCCTGCTGATTATGCAGGAGACAATATCCTGATCCTCGACCATAGTAAAATTGAAAAAAACATCCGGAAATCTCATTGTGCAAGATGGTGAAACAACATTCACGGTAAATGAAGAAGACCATCTGGTCATAGATCAAGTTCATGCCAGGACTGATTTGTCGCGAACGAAGATAAAGGATGCGATGACAAAAGGAGCAGTGTGGTTGTCCCGCAAAGGGAAAGCCCGCAGAAGCCGACGAGCAAAAGCGCCCTGCTTTCCTGGGGATGTAATCTCCCTCTACTATAATGAACAGGTCTTGGCCACGAAGCCACCTGCACCAACATTGATAGAGGATAAATCAACCTATAGCATCTGGTTCAAACCCCCTGGACTACTGTCGTCTGGTACACGCTATGGTGATCATTGTTCGATCAATCGCTGGGTAGAAAAGGAATGGCAACGACCCGTTTTCCTTGTTCACAGGCTCGACCGATTTGCCACTGGTTTAATGGTGCTTGCACACTCGAAGCAAGCGGCAGCGCATCTGTCTGCACAGTTTAAGAACCGACAGACGACGAAAATTTATAAGGTAATTGTGCAAGGTCGGGTTCATCAAGAAAACCCGGCAAAACAGGAAGAAGACGGGGACAGTTTCACCATCAACACCCCGTTGGATGACAAAGATGCCATTAGCCATATCACGCCACTGGAGTTCTCAGATGAACTTTCTTTAGTCTCAGTCCAGATTGAAACCGGCCGGAAACATCAAATCAGGCGGCATCTGGCGGGGATTGGCTACCCCATTCTAGGAGACAGACATTATGGAGATAGTAGATATCCGTCTATGCAACTCACGGCCGTTGAACTTGGTTTCACTTGCCCAACGACCGATATTGCGGTTAGCTATGAGTTACCGGCAGCCAATCATCCAGCTCTGGACAAGCTGGATGATTGAATAGCCAAGAAAGAAATACTCCCTTAGGGCGTTCCCAGACCATCACTATCTATTGGCACCGTCGCGGTGATCGGCGATAGCTGGTTGTCGATACTAATGGTACCGAAAGTAGATTGGTTTCCATCCATGTCGCTGATTCGATAAATAAGCCGATCCTGGAATGAGGGATCCGCGCTAACGGTTCCACCGGTGCCCGCCACAGTACCCGCAGTAATGTCGACCCTTGCTTCGCCATTGGAATCTGTCACAGCGACAGCCGTCGCAAGTTGCCCAAGTGTCGCATTGAAAGTCACAGTCACTCCGGTTAGCGGAAAGAAGGTACCATCAACAACCGTCGCGACAAGCTTCCCGACTTCAGCGCCATTAACCGCTGTAATCGGAGTAACCCCGTCTGCGGCAAAAAGATCCAGCAAGACCTGGGGTGCACCCAGCGTTGTTGAATAATCAATATCCCCTTCATTGCCAATGGGACCAGCTGCAACTGTGGCAATACCCAGATTGGGTGGAACCGCGATGACAACAGAATTGAAGTCCAGCGGACCATCATCGGTGACATTGGATGCCAGATCAGTCTGGGTGCTCAACAAGGTGGGTGTATCAGGAATGGGTATGGAAATAAAGCTATCCGTAATGATCGGTGGAACCTGTGATCCATTGAACGGTGTAAGTTCAGAAAGCCTTGAAAAGGTATTCCTGAAATCGAGTGTTCCACCGGGGAACGGAAAACCAGTGCCATTGTTGCTTTCGTTCTTAACAAGCGTTTTGTAATTTATTCCGCCATCAATGGTGAACAACGAATTTGTTCTGCGGATAGAAATATTACCTTCGACAGGCACATTCGTTGCACAGAATGAGGGGTCAGGCACATTCGCCGTAAACAAAGGCGCGCCGCTACCATCAAGCACGATGAGTCTGTTGTATATCAGGTCACCATTGACATCAATTTCCCAACAAATTGCCCGGGAGCTTCTAGTGAGTTGCGGGATACCCGATTCATCTGGTGAAACCAGTTCCAGCACACCAACGCCATTGGCATGCAAACGATAGAGTAAATCTTGCGGTACTATACTGCCATTACTCAACGTTGTAGAACCACGAGTCGTATAGATTCCGGGTACCGTTCCAACCATCCAGCTCGGTGGGTTGTTAAGCGGGTTCTTGGAATAGGATAGATCCGCAACGACCCGTATCTCACCACTGAGATCAAACTCGGCAAATACAATGTCCCC
>CAZAZB010000100.1:2849-11395 GCA_964489485.1 uncultured Pseudomonadales bacterium
ACCGCTACACTTGTTGGTAGCGCCGCTTCAGGCGCATAAATCGTCCTTGAAACAGTGTTATCGTTGATGACATCGGGCACAGGACTTCCATCTTCTGTCCGGACAACCCTGGTAAATTGCCGTGAAGAGACTTGATCGATACCAAGGCCTTCTTGTACCAGGGTGATTTCGACGGAATCCAGATAGTTTGTTTCAACCACTGCAACAGGTCCTTCCAAGAATGAATTGGTTGATAGCACATGGCCACCACCAACATTACCACTGAAGTCGAGGAATAATGCTCCGCCCGACTCGAACCATGTCAAAGGCGATATGTTCGCGCTATCGGCATAGGTTCCTGTACCGAACGGGTCGAGCTCAATTCTATTCCCCGACAGGATGTCATTGCCGAATTGTGACGGTAGAGACAAACGCTCGACCGTATAGTTGATCTGCTGTAGTGCTGGATTAACCGTAATATTGGTAAAATCACTGCCTGTATTACCAGCAGAATCAACGGTAGTCAGTTCAAAAACCAGGGTGCCTGGTGTCACATAAGAAAGACCGGCGAAAAAACTCGGTGATGCAATACTCGGGTCATCAAGTGTCACTGGATCTCCCGCAATTTGCACCCAGCTATAGGTCAGAACACCACTTGTGGGTGTACTACCGGTACCATCCAGTGTCACCGATGATAAAGAGCTGACACTTTGATCACCACCTGCATCCGCTAACGGAGCGCCGTCCAGGAAGACGGGCGCGAAGGTCGACTCGACCCCATTAGCATCTGATACTCGATAGTAAAAACTATCGCCCATTGACGAAAGGCCATCTGGCGTATAGGTGGCTGCTCCCGTGGTCGCATTGAATGTAACTGTCCCGGTGGATGGTGGTATTTCCAAACGCACGCTGGATGGGTCAATCGGTGAGTCTCCTGCAATATCGTTAGCGAGGATATCGATGGTAGTGGGTGAACCATCAGCGTTTACAAGACCACTATCACTAATTGGGAATGCGGGGTTAAACGGTAACGGGCTCTTCTGGAAAATAGACGCGATAGAATCCCGTTGAGTAAGAACGCCACTGCCTGAGAATGGATCATCATTTTTAAGTTCCTGCCTTAGCGCTTTGTAGGTTGTTCCGGGTTGCTCGAATAGCAGCACATTGAATCGGAACGACGTCATGTTGTCTGGCGTGGGTGTGGCACATTCGCTTGGCGGCAAGGGCAATCCATCCGGCGGAAAAATGCCGTTAATCACAAGATCGCCATTGGCATCGACGTCCCAGCAATAACCGAGAAAGCTTGATTGAAAATCAGGAAAGCGTTGCCCTGAAGACGGGTCGATGAAAAACCTTTCCAGCACGGCTGTACCATCAGGATTCAGACGAGCAAACGAATCATTTCTAACAGTTGTTCCGTCGTCCAATCGCTCATTGCCTTCGGCCTGGTAGATTCCGGCAACTGTTGCAGCGTCCCATGTACTACCATCCTGAACAAAAGACAGGAATCCATCAGACCCCTGAGTACCGTCGAAGAAGGTATAAATGACGCCAATGACTTGCCCTGAGGCTCTTGTGGATAAGTGGAAGTAGTCTCCAACTGTATTGTCCGGAAACTGAACTCTAAGATGCCCATCGCTTTCTATGGTCCAGGTAAAGCTTGAATTTTTAGTTAAAGCAAAACCTGTACCATCGTTATTAAAGCTTAGGTCATCATCAAACAATTCGTCATCAAACAATGTTGGCGTGCCGCTCTGCGCATCTGTTGGTAACATACGACGGCCAGGCGCTGCAGGAAACGGGATATGCACCGAAGCATCATAGAATGCGGTCGGACTTGTTTCGTCAATGGGCTCACTGGGCATGGTGCCGCCCTGCGTAATATTAAAGAATGTCCTCTGCCCTAGTGCACGCAAATCTACTTCGTCTCTGGATGTGCCATCAACGAGCACTGTGATCTCAAAGAAATCAACAACTTCAGTCACCTCAATCTCGTCTTCACCACCTTGTCCATTGTCGAAAAAGTCGGTGAATTGATCCTGAACAAATCCACCATTCCGCGCGAAGTCTATTGTGATCAAGCCAGCATCTTCGATCCAATCGAATACAGTGGTACCCGGTTGTAAAATGTGATCGCCAAGAATGGTTCCGGTACCATCCGGACTAAACGAAATTAGCGCACCGCCCTCGACATCAATACCGAGTTGCTCCGGCGGTAACAACTCATCTATCACAAAAGAAGTGGGTGCTAGCGCAGGCGAAACATCAACCTGGACAAAGGCAACATCTCCACGTCCTTTGTCGTCAATAACGACCAACTCGAAATCCAGTGAAGAAGTAGCCAAAACTGAAGAAGGTGCCGTAAACGACGGAGTTGCAGTATCCGCACCGCTCAGGGATATCTGAGGTCCTGATACCTGAGACCATGCAAAAGTGGCGATGGTACCATCGGGATCGCTACTCGCCGTCCCATCCAGGGATACCTGGGAGCCAGGTTGTACAACCTGATTTACACCTGCGTCTGCAATGGGTGGTAGATTAAATAAAGCCCCGTCATTAACGCTGGGCACTTCCACACCTTCGTAGCTCGCAAAGTTGTTGTTTCTAAATCGGTTCAACTCTGCATTGAAGTTGATATTATCCGGCAGTGTCGTCAATGCCGACGCACCAGGAAGATTTAGATCTGATCCACCCGGAGCACTTGAATTGCCTGAGGTCTCATCACGAAAAACGATGACCGGATCACCGAAATACCGGCCATCAAGACGCCCGTCTGCAAGATCTTGCATAACGGCAAGTATGATTTCGTAGGTCGGTGTCGCTTCTCCTAGCTGGATGGAAGCGTTATTGACAATTGAAGCAAAGGCACCAAGCAACATTGCATACTGCACCTGACTTGTTGTTGCGGATGCCGATGGTGCAACGGGATCAGTCGGTATTGTCGTTACAGCATCGAAGCCGATCTCTGCAGCCAATCGATCGCTGGCATTACCGAATACTTCATCAAAGTTTCCGAGGATTGTGTCTTGCTGAGACTGTCGTACCAATGTATGGGTGTAGGGTGTGATGGCAACAGTACTCGCGCCTTCAGGTAATAAAGACAGGAATCCTTCACCCGGCCCCAGTGTGATTTGTCTCTTGGCTGTTGGGTCAGTTTCCTGATCGGATTCATCGACAAAGGTTCCACCGCTGGTTTCTACCAGCAGAGAACCTGTTATGTCGCTGGGGATTGTGACCGTAAAGTTCCCGCTAGAGTCTGTCGTGGTACTGGCAACTGGTGAGCTAGTCGGGAAGCCGAAACTATCAATCTCAAAAAAGGAGACACCTGCATCGCGAATAGGTCCCTTGGATGCAGCACCTGTAATAACCCTGCCTTCATCAGCAGGTGCTGTCGATACCGGCGTCGCGGTACTACCGTTGTTTGCCGGTGATACCGGATCACTTCCCCCACCCCCGCCGCAAGATGCCAGTGTAAACAGGATCAGGAGCGCAGCAATCGACCATCGAGGATTGCTCGCGCTATTCGCCGCCAACTTATTTCTCATTTCTATACCCTTTTTCATACCGATCACTCGCCTGTTGATCGGTTAAATACAACAACACCGTTCACAATGGTCGAACCATTCGACAGGTCGTACGTCATACCTGCACCTTGTGGTGCATTGGCGCCGTCAAAACCAGAGAAAACGCCAGCAAATGCACCAGAACCACCACTGACGCCACCGACTGTCACGGTGCTATACAAACCTGAGAAAAGCTGGGCACTGATCTCACCGGTTCCGGTTGCATTCCACACCTGATTATTGATCCCAAGTTGTATATTGCTTGTCACGCTGGAACTGGTGAAGTTTGCTGAAAAGCTTGCACTCCCCAGAATGCCAACATTACCCAGATTGTCCGTTGGATCAGTATTACCGACCAAAACATAACTAGCGCTACCGGTAATCTCCTGTATCGGCAGATCCTCGATTGGCGCGATGATCCAATGCAAGCTGCTCTGATTGAGATCTAGCGGTGACTGATTGGTTAGCGTGGAAACATCTGCTACACCCTCAGACCATCTGCCCCATTTCAAACTCGTTTCAGGGTCTGTTCCCCGATTAACGTTTGATGCTGTACCGATACCATAAGTCACCACCTCCAGGTCATTGTTCAGGACCTGAAAATTCGTGAGGCTACCGGCATCATCTATTGCTACCGTCTCACTCGCAGTATTCCTACTTTCCACCAACCCCGGGAAAGTGAAAGCAAGCGGTTGATTGATAACACTCACCGTTCCATCGGTGATATCAACCGGAATGCCGGTATCACTTTCGGCTTCGATGATCTGATCGACAGGTTCCACCGTCGTCGTCGTTGTAGATGTCTCACCCGCAGCAGTTGATGCTTGATCTGTTCCACTACTGGTTGCGTCGGGCGTTGTAAACTCGGTCGCTAGGCTCTCTGACTCTTCGGAACCACTCGAATCGCCTGAATCTGCTGAATCTGCTGAATCACCTGAATCACCTGAATCACCATTATCTGAGCCAGACGTGTCACCTTCATCTGTGCCTTCATCTGTCCCCTCTTCTGTACCACCGTCCGCATCTCCTCCTGAATCACCACCTCCATCATCATCCCCTTCATCACTTTCTTCGGTGACCATTGCACCTGAAACCAGTGCAGCCGGTGGATTCATCATGGTCCTGGGTGCGTCATTCGCGCTAGGTACATTGAAAAATTGATCCGTACCAAAAACAGAACCGCCAGCGTCATTTTCAACACTGATCTCACCCTCCAGTACCGTTCCGACCAATCCCTGTATTCCATCACCGCAATCTGCAGAACATATCTGTAAGAGATAGTGTGTACCACGAACCCCTATCACAGCGGCGGGTGTAGTAACGAGATAGGAGCTGGGATCTCTTTTTGAGATCCGCCCCGTTATGGTCCTAAACCCACCTTTCTTAAGAGAGAAGCGCGCCTTCAGGCTGGTTCCAGCACCTATGGCAGGGCTGGTTGCCGTGGCAGGTGCCTCAAAAGCATCAATAATGAATCGTGATTTGGGTCGAATACTGATCTTCGTTCCATCATCCAGCTTTAGCTGAACATAGCCGCGAGGGCCCGTCACAATGACATCTCCCTCATCGACTCTCTGCCGCCGAGATAATTTTTCAATCTCAGGTTTCTCGACTGTCACTGGACCAATTGCGGTTAGCACAGTCCCGATACTTGCCTCAGCATTGGTGGAAAGTAAGAGCACAAGCACCAGTGGCAAGGCTGTCAATGTCGTCGGTTTTACAATCTTAAATGATTTCATTTTTAGACCCTCCCCTAGTTATATGTTCTTCTGAGAAAAATACCGATCTCCCATCTATCAAATTGATAGAGGTCGACCGTAGAATTTTTCTGGCTGTAGTTAATTTGGCCTGTCAGCATCCAGTCTTTTGTCGGGAGCCTCGCCCAGGATTTACCCACGGTAAATGAGTAGATGTCATCTTCCCGATCCAGTGTAAAAAACTGTTCGTTATAGTCTGTTGTCGATGCAGAAAAGTTGACAAAAATTCGACTCCCGTCATCAAAATACCAGGTATCAGAAATCTGAATGCCGTATCCGTCATTGCCGAACTTGGAATCCTGATTAACTTCATCATCCTTGGTACCAATAAGACCGACACTCAACAGGGACTTTTTGGATAATTGTTCAAAGCCTAATCCATACATCAGCTGATCGACATCCTGAACATCCAGCGCACCATCAAACCGTAGAGCGCCATACCGCAAGAAGCTATTGAAGCGCCAGGACTTATTGAATTTATATCCATAACTGCCATTGACCGCATAGTTTTCTTTGTTGGCACTTCTATCCAGTAAGGAGATAGTCGCAGATGCACCCAGATTGGCACTATGCGCACCGCGATTCCAAACCCAGGCCCCACCTACCGCGGCGACACTCGGATCAACATAGTGAGCAGAAGGATTACTACGGTGCATAATATTCCCGGTCAACATAATCCGTGATTGTGGTGTGACGGGTTTATTCCAAACGATGCCTGCAGCGACCTGTCCAAAGGCAGAACTCTTCTCCAGGTTGTTTGGTGCCAGGGTGAACGTCAGGAACTGGTTATCGTCAGTGGCCGCAGGCGCATTAGTGTCATAACCGCCGCCAAAATCGATGTAGTACTGGGTAGATGCGGTATAGGCGCGGGCTTTAACCTTAATCGCTTCCATGTAGCTATCGACTGTCTCGCGCACCCGGTCAGGTGGATCATCTTTCAGAATTCGTCCGAACTCCAGACGTGCCAGCTCAATTTCACCTGCATCATAGTATGCGCGCGCAAGCTCCAGTCGCGCACCAGAGAAGGCAGGACGCCGAATGACCAGGCGTTGCAAACTGAAGATGGCATCATTGGCATTTCTACTGTCCAGTGCAGCGACGCCCAATAAGTAGTCATAGGCATCACTACCCGCCCAATCGACTTCATAACGGGACAATAGATCAAAGGCATCCTGTGCCTTGCCGTCGCGAAGCAATCCCTTCGCTTCTTCAAAAACCCGCTCTCGATCAGCAGTTTCGGAAGCGATCACTGTCGCACTAAAACCGACAAAGAACATCATGGCAATCAACAAGTTATTGCCTTTCTTGCATCTGGAGGCAAGGCTCCTAATGTCATTCATAATCCATTCTCTAGCATGTTTGAATTTTTACGGTTGTCGGGATGCCATGAATTATTATTCTATATTGCATCCCCTGTGCACTTTCCACTAGCACGCGAAGCTGTTCTGAGCCTCTCCCAGCGCAGAGGCTGATTTTCGCATTGCTTCAATCAGACAAGCAACCTCATTCATCGATAAACTGAAATTATTAGAATTGCCTCTTATGGGGGTTTTTCATCCTGCAAACCGGATAAGAACACCAGCGGCAACTGCAGATCCGATGACGCCCGCAACATTAGGGCCCATTGCATGCATTAACAGGAAGTTATGCGGGTTGGCCTCAAGACCAACCTTGTTAACAACTCTTGCCGCCATTGGGACTGCCGATACACCCGCCGCACCGATCAGCGGATTAACCTGCTGGCGTGAGACCAGGTTCATTATCTTTGCCATGATGACGCCGGATGCAGTACCAATACAGAATGCCACCATACCAAGTAGTAAAATCCCTAGTGTCTCTGGCACCAAAAACTGTTCCGCCTGTAGCTTGGATCCCACAGCCAGACCAAGCAATATCGTAATGATATTAATCAATGAAGTTTGTGCCGTTTTACTCAACCTGTCAACCACACCACTCTCACGCATCAGGTTACCAAAACAAAACATGCCCAGCAGCGGCGCTGCACTCGGCACCATCAGCGCCACGAGCATTAACAGCAGGATCGGGAAGATGATCCTCTCTTTTTGTGAAACGACTCTTAGCTGGGTCATCTTTATCTCACGTTCTTTAATGCTTGTGAGCATGCGCATAATCGGTGGCTGAATCAGCGGAACAAGCGCCATATAGGAATAGGCGGCGACAGCGATCGCACCCAGTAGATGCGGCGCTAATTTCCCAGCGACATAGATTGCTGTCGGTCCATCGGCACCGCCAATAATCCCGATAGCAGATGCCTCAGCTATGGTGAAATTGAAGACACCAAGTTCCGTTAATGCAAGGGCGCCGAGTAGCGTCGCAAATATCCCGAATTGTGCCGCAGCACCCAGAAATAACGTCTTTGGATTGGCCAGCAGCGGACCAAAATCTGTCAAGGCCCCAACCCCCATGAATATCAATAACGGAAATACGCCTGTCTCGATACCCATGACATAGAATTGATGCAGTAACCCCTCACCAATAGCGATATCAACTCCCGGAATATTACTTAGAATACCACCGAAGCCAATCGGTACGAGAAGCAGCGGTTCGAATCCTTTGGAGATGGCGAGATAAAGCAACAGGAGACCAACACTGATCATGACTGCCTGATCAAGCTCCAACTGATAGATACCTGTTCCTCGCCACAGTTCTAACAACTGATCCACTAGCTCATGACCCAATCACTGTTGTCATTACCCCTGAAACTTAACAAGTGTTTCTCCTGCGCTTACCGAATCACCTTCTTGCACAAACACCTCAGCAATCCTGCCCTTGTGTGACGTTCGAATTTCGGTTTCCATTTTCATGGCTTCAAGAATGAACACCACATCACCATTCCTTACGTCATCACCGACCCCTATCAGGACCCTGGTAATATTTCCCGATAGTGGCGCCGTTATTTCCACAGAATGGGATGGATAATCGGAGGTCTTCTGCTGAACCGGTTCTGCTGGTTGAATGTCGTCTCCGGCGGACACCTTTACAACGAATTTCTGCCCATCCACCTCAACTGAATACACCTCAGTGCCAGCCGATGGTTTTGTTCGAATCTGGCTGTCGCTGCCGGTTGATTTCGGTAAAGGTTCGAAGGCGTCAGGGCGATGACGGTTGGCGAAAAAATACAAACCTGGATTGGGGAAAAGTGCATAGGTAAGCACATCATCATCAATGCAATCGCCGAACAAAAGGTCTTTTTCTGATTCCAGCGCCAGAAGTTCAGCCTTCAGTGATC
>CAZAZB010000101.1:0-11372 GCA_964489485.1 uncultured Pseudomonadales bacterium
CATTTCTACCAGAAAGCGCAACGCCACCACCACCGATCAAAGGGACATTCTGACGAATCCAGAAGCTGGTGTCGGCACCTGCAAACTGAGGATTCTCAAATATTGCATCAAATCCTTCTGCCTTTCCATCAAATGGATCATCATCGCCTGAAGCCCAAAGAAAAGAAAACCTTGGCCGAAACCAGTCGTAGTCCATTGAAAATTCAGTGGCGATAAACCAGGCTCTGATTTCATCATCGCGGGATTGAATTCTGGTGCTTTCCTGCTCACCATACGCGTAGTACATGGACGCCGAAATATTTAATCGATCGAAATGACCATCCGCGCTGTAGCCAAAGTAGGTGACATCGTAATCACGGGTTCTTTCTTCCAGCAGCGAAGACGGCCGCTGGATGAACCCATTCTTGTCATACTCGATCTGCCCACCTTCGCGGTTTCTGTTGTGGATGATGGTCGCCTGGGAAAACAAACCGAGTTTAAGAAAGTCCTGCCAATAAACATTTGCAATGAAAACATCGTCATCCCTCAATGGCTGAGTAACATCATTTAAACCAGAGTTAGTGTCCTTCTCCAGGCGCCTGAACCAGGCAAGGTTGTATTGGAATACGTTGTTATTGCGTGTGCCAAACAGGCGCACACCAAACTGGGAATCCTGAAACAGAAAGCCACGGAAATCACTGGAAAAAGGCTGGATACCAACGCGGATACTATCAAAATCGTACCGATCGGAAACATTTCGAAGATGCTTGTCAACAAAAAGCGCCTGCACTCCCATAAATGAATCTTTGCGCTCCTTTGGAGATCGGTCAGGATCAACATTCAAGATACCTTTTTCTTCGGCATAGACCTTATTAACATTAAATACAGGCGTGAACCGAAATTCCCAATCCGGTGGCCGAAATACTGTGTCACCCTTATAAATAACATTCTCAAGAATAAGGCTCTGGGATAAAATCGTTGTTTCTCCCCGCCCAATAGTGTCCAGACTTCCAGGTCTACGAGTGGTGGCGGCGCCAACGGGAATCGGAAACCGTCTGGGTTCAACAACGGTGTCCGATATCGCAATGATGCTATAGAACCAATCATCACCCCACATGGGTAGATCACCTTTGATGGGGTTATGCCCACCATAGGGATCCCACAAGTTTGTCTTGATTCCTACCGCTTCGACAATTCGCCATCGATCAGGGACTGCAGGACCAAGATCAAATGGATCAATCCACGGCTCTATCCCTTCCTGGCCTTCCTCACAGAGTGGGAGCTTATATTTATCAACCGGGACACCCGGGCGGCGTCGTGGCGGTTGGGGTTGTTCGCCGCTAGTGCAAAGGTTCGACGCAGGTTCCAGGCCTTCTTTTGCAATGACATTTGAAGCACCGGACAATAGCACTAGCGGTACCAGCACACCGGCAAAAAGTGTGATGAGGGGCCTAGATCCCATCGCAGACCTCCGTTTCATTACTATCGATAAAAGGAAGCTGCGGGCAGTTTACAAAACGTAATCTGGAACCCTGCCCTGGCAGATCAAGAGTATCCGCCCTGATATCGATCGGTGCATTGCCTACACCCGTGTTCAGACGGAGCCCTGCCCGGTGCAGCCCCAAAAAAGAAATCATGTCGTCCTGATCTACACCATCACCAGAAACACCAATGCCACCAATCAACGTGCTGCCACGATAAATCGGCACACTTCCGGGGAAAATTTGCACACCATTTGGCAGGTTTGAAATTGAATTAACCACCGTGAAAGGATCGGTATCCGCAAGACCGGTGTTGCCTGTACAGTTCTGTGGCACATCTGGTGCCGCGCCAAGCACAAAGGCAATATGATTGATGACGGCGTTATAGACCAGATCAAGCTGTAGTCCGTCACTAAAGATACTCCACTCACCCCTGGGTTTGCTTAAGGGGCCTTGCGGACCACTTGAAGGACCATCGGGGAAATGAGGGCGAGACAGGTTGCCACCGGAACGATCTGCAAAGGCAACATTCGCGCCTCTTGATTCAAGTGCCAGTGGATCACCCAGAAAAAATTGAACCGCGGTAACATAGTCAGCAAACCTAGGCGCAGGAGAATCAAGAACAGACAGGTCTGCCAGATCAATTGGCTCAGGCAGCGGGCTCAAATACAATGGATCAGGTAAGCCGCGTAAAAGATCTGCTGGCGCCTGACCATCTGTTCGCCCAGTTCCCGAAAAGAATGTCGCTGTGCGAGCTTTCTGCAACGACACATCTGCTCCAAATATGGGGCCATCTCGAGTTCGCCCCATGCCGACAATATTGCCGGAACTATCAACAATCGAAACGGTAATCCTGGCCTGGCTTCCCACTGGCACTCTAATCTGTGCCCTTGCCTGATTGGCCACATTGATGGCTTCATTCAGAATCGTCTGGACTTCCTGTGCTGTCAGACGGTTGGCGATATCGCCTGCTGGCGCATCAGTGCCGGATATTGCTGGAAACCTATTCTGGTTATTTTCATCGACAAAGACAAAGGCGTCCAAACTTTGCCCCTGTGCATCCACAAACACCGTTGCGTCAGCCGGACGGATACCGGATGGGCTGTTGCCAAACACCGTTCCCGTTAAGGTCGCCGCTCCATCGAAGTAGCCGCCCACTGCAACCAGATCGCCGATGCCTGCTGTTGCGAGTGCTCCGGGATCTTGTGCATCCGAGGAAGAGGACATGAGATCTTCAACAACAGCGTCGCTGTATCTTGCTGTCTTACCCACCAGGGTGATCTGGTCCGCTCTAATTTCCAGTGGCGCTGCATACCCAACGGTTGCGGCGGTTGCTAATATCTCATCAATATCACTGTCAAAGTCAGTGATGATCTTATCCAACCCATATACTCCATCAGCGATGACACCAACTCCGCCGACCGCGACGCCATCGAGATAAAGCGGTAGCCCACCTGGATCAGCTGAAAGTCCAAGCGGTGCACGATGCGGCCCTGGACCTGTACCAATAGAAAACCGTTGGGAAAAATCGCTGCAGGGTAACTGGCTAAACTGAACACCAAATAGCGGTCCAGATGGCACATTTCTTTCACCGGGATTGAAATTCTCCTGAATGATCTGGCTTGCGGTGCGCGTTGTAAAAGCATTACCACCCGTCGAGAGATAAGCACCTGTCAATGCCTTCGATATCGCTGCAAGCGTTCCAGGAATGAAATTTAGACTTTCCAGGCCGCCGACAACGGGGTCTCCTAATTCAGCAGTCGATGTCACAGTGACAAAATCATCGGAATTTGCCATCTGGAATACACCAAGTACATTACCTACACGATCAACAACAGCGATGGTTGCCTCAACATTTCGCTGTTGCGCTTCCGCAACCGCTTGCCCAATGATCTGATCAACATCCGATGAGCTTAAGAAACAATTGTCACCACAAGTGGAAGGTGTGCCGGTACTAACGGGTACATTCACCGCCATTTGTTCCGTTGCGACCGTGGCCCCACCACCGCCGCCACCGCAAGCGGTAAGCGCTAACAGACCAACCATCATCCAACCAAGACGTCTATTCACTTCCATTGTTCTCGTTTTTTGGTTCCTGCTTTATTGAACCATTCTCCTTTGTTTCAGTCTCGTCGGAACTCCGCTGACTAGCCTGTTCTGGTCTTTCAGCATGAACTTCACCGGAAACTTCGGCGGGTATTCCCCTGCCATCCATATCATCAATGTCAATTCTGGAAATCATCGGCTGTTGATCTTCAAGATGGAATTTGTGACAGGTAATACAAGTGCTCTGTAAACGGTCTTGCGCATCTTCACCACCATGGCAAACCTGGCAAGATGTAATATCAGGCATTAGTACATCAGTCGCCTCGTCAGAGCTCTGCGCTTCGTGACAACCGTCACACTGCATATTCTTGTGGCTGCGATGTGAAAAATCTGCCATTGGAAACCAGTCACTGGTCAATTTAACGGGTTTCACGATCCAGGGGATGATCCGGCTGTCATCAATGCTGATGTCATGGCAAATAGTACAGGTCTGCCTTTCAAACAAATTGGCAGCAGCTTCCGTGACGCGTTTCTCTACATAAAGCCTTGCCTGCTCCGTCATGGGTATGGCTGACGATTTCTCCGGCACAAATTCTGTAATGAGCTTCCTGGGCTTATTTCTATCTCTTCCCGGACGTCGAGCTTTCCGCTGTACAGTCGGGGTGGGTACTGGTGAAGCCTCAACCGCCGCGGCTCTCTTATCTCGATACAAAAACTGATAAGCATAATATCCCTGCAAATCGTACATCAATTGCGTCGGCGATCCATGGGCGACGACCCGCTCCGGCGATTCGGGATCAAATGTCAGTTGGTGACAGCTGGAACAATGTTTCTCCATGGTTACTGTCAACATCCTGAGACCGCCTTTCTCGCTCTCATGGCAATCTGCACATTCCATCACTACTGTGCCATCAACCGAATCGATACCTTTCTGATCCATGTGCAGGTCATGGGGGAAAATCAGATTCGACTCCTCCGCCAGGTCATCTGCTGACAAATCTTGTCGTTTGGCTTCCCATTCCCCTGAGTCAGAGAAGTTCTCAATAGAAACCTTAAAATCAGGGTGATCTGTTAGAAAATCCGTTGCAGGCCGTAAAATCTCTGACTCCAGATCGACTGCCGCAAGATCTTCATGACAAACCGTACAGACTGCCTGGTCTTGTCGGGTGATGGAATCCGGCCCACTATGTTCTTTGTGACAATCTTCACACTGGTTTCCTGAGGTGTCATCCACACCATGAAAGTTCGTATCAAAATGGTGATTTACGGTTTGATGGCAGGTCAGACATTCCTGATCTCGTACCTGAACGAAGGGGATAGCGTGACAGAAATTACATTCATCTCCTGTAAAGGCATGGGTGTGATGTAGTTCACCGGCCAACCATTGACTGTCATCCGGCAGCGGGCTGTCACGAAGCGTATCCATGCCGATAAAAAAGCCAATCGCCGGGATACCAGCGCCAAAGGCCAATATCAGCACAAATAGAAGCCATGATAGCCTTCTTTGTGGATACGCCAGCTCCCGCAATCTGGTCGTAAACCTGTCTCGCAATGGCTCAACATGAGATTCTTCAATATTAACTTCGACAATATGCTCAGCGCCATCACTTCCTGGCAATACTCTTATCTGATGGCCAAGCACATCAATAATATCACCATCACTCAGTTCTGAATTTCGGCTCACATGATCGTTGATGGTAAAACTGTGTCCGGACTCTGCTTTTAGCCAGAGATTCTGCCCGCTGACGGTTAATACCGAATGTGCGAGCGGAATCCTTCTGTCCGAAATCTGAATCGACTGGTCTGTACCCCGCCCAATCGTTGCGCGTTCACCTTCGAAGGTGTCATCATGGGTTTCTTTGCCGACCCCTTTCGCTTCAATATATCTAACAATTAGTTTCAAGCTATATCACCTCTACCAGTACACAAATACGGCGAAGATATGTGAAATCAGCGCCGCAAATAGTGCGAAAGTGAGAGGGACATGAAACATCAACCAGACTTGCATCATTGCCAGCATACGAATGTCTTCACGAATAGTTCCCAACAAAGTCTTTCTGGTTCCAAAGACTCTAACAATTTCAGAGAGCTGGTTGGATTCTTCACCCTGGGCACGCGACAATCGTTGTACCAGGTAATCGAGCGCCTTCTGTTGATGCTCATTGGAGGTGACACTACCATCAATGACAACCTTCGACTTGTCCCGACCTAATAACTGATCGAGATAGCCTCCTCCGATAACAGTTCTTTCTACTGCACTCGTCACCAGACCACGAACTTCATTGCCAGTCTGGGCGCTGAGTCGTGTCATCTGTGCATCAATTTCTTCAAGGCTAAGGAACAAATCATCAAGGGACTGGCTATTCTTTAGATCATTCCTCCCTGCGGGGTAGACCCGATAAGCCCAGACGCCAAAGAATCCGCTGAAAATCACCAGGCACATTAAAAAATAGGCCGCGGTATGAATATTCCAACCAAACTGAAAACCCGTGTGTAAGGTCGCAATGATGATCAGACCGGTACCAAAATAGACGTGGGCGGATACCCAGCCCCGAACCGTACCCCAGCCTTTTGCAAAATTACGCTTACGGCGACCTAGATAGGCTAACCAGACAATCATCAAGGCGCCGATTGTACCGAGTGTATACCCGAGCCAAGTGCCACCATTTGGCGGCATCTTTGGATCATGAATAATGTATGCCGTGATGGAGACCAGCACCAGCAGAAAGGAGAACCAGAAGTACCTACCCTTTGCATGGGTGAGAAATGAAATATGCATTAGCGAACAGCACCCACGAGATCAACAAAATCTTCAGGGCTAAGGCGCATGGCAGCGCCAGTCGGGCAAGCACGAACACACGCCGGACCACCGGACAAATCTTTGCACATATCACATTTGACCGCCTGTTTGATGGCATTTCCATCCACCTCGGCATCAGCACCTTTTCCGGGCTGTTGTCCTATTCCAAATAATAACCAACTCCAAAAATTATCAGGCGCCTTAGTCTTGTATGACATTTGAATCACCCCATAGGGACAATTCTGTTGACAATTACCACAACCGATACAGTTGTCACCAATAAATACTTCGCCGCCAATGCCACCTCTCTGTATCGCATCTGGAGGGCAGTCTTTCATACAGCTAGGATCCTCACAATGACGACAAGAGGTCGGCACGTGAATATGGGCATAGGTTGGACCCGCCTTCCTGTTCAGTCTAGACGTCCCGTCATGGGTTGCGGCACAGGCGGATTCACAAAAATCACAGGCTACACATATCTCCTCATCAATCAGCAAAACATCCGTCGCTTCGCCCAGGCCTTGCCCCATCAGAAACGACAATAGATCACCGGATCCTGTATTGGTCTGCAATGCAATGTTCTGTCTATGCCGCTCCTCGACCATAGCCTGCATCCGCTCCTCGAATCCATCGGACAATTCACGTAACAAATCGAATGACTGTTTGTCGATAGAGAGCGTTTCAGTTTTGACCGTAGCCTTGACCGTTGCGGAACGGGTTTTACTGCCGAGCAGTGCCATTTCCCCAACAGACTGATTGGCAGGGACATAATTCATGACAATCTCGCGTCCTTCTACATTGCTTGAGACCGTAACAGACCCGCTTCGGATAAAATGAAAGGTATCCCCTTCGTCACCTTGCTGGAAAATTACTTCCCCAGGTGCGTACTGGTTGATCACCGTTTTTTCGGCAATTGGCATCAGGTCTTCGATCGGCGTTTCCTGGGCAAATCTCTGCTGAATTGTTCTAACGATAAAGGTCTGATCGAGCACTTTCTTTACCGCGTCCACGGAGGCAATTAGCTTATTCATGGTTCGACGCGGTGTCTCAATGACGACACATGAATCACCTGCATAGATAGTTCCCGAGCGGCGTCTGCCTGACATCAAACTCATTTCGCCGAAGAAGTTACCGGCACCGGAATTGATCCTGAAACTTTCACTCACTTCAATATCTACCGAGCCTTCAAATATTGTATAAAAAGAGTTTGTGTAGTCGTTCTTCTTGAATATTGTTGCGCCCTTATCCAAGACATGAACTTCGCTATCTAGCATTAGTTCTCTAAATTGGAGTGCGTTAACCCCTGCGAAGACTGGAATTCTTTCCTGCATTAAGGTGAGAACTTCATCCACCTCAAGATCAAATGGCAAAGAAGTGAATTTCGCCGCAATAAGATCATGGTCCGCCGGTTTAACCTTGTTCCCAAGTATGTATTCAACAACCTCATATCCCTGGTTCATGGCCTGTTTAATCAAGGGATAGCCGCCCAGGGCACCAATGACATACATCCCCGGGACATTGGATTCATATTGGCTGGTCAAAGCCGGAATCGCATTGGGGTCCTTATTTGGGAATTCGATGCCGAAGGATTCAACAAGTCCCCTTGGTGCAATCGCACCCAGGCGGCCAATAATTCTGTGCACCGGCACCTGCGCTTCACCGCCCGGCGTATTGAGCACAAAAACACCCTGACTCGGGTCATCGTCTGAAAGCTCTACCCGCGCGGGTGTTGTACCGTAGAAACACTCAATTGATTCGCTCTCTATCGCGGCAAGTATTAGATTCAGGTTGCCTTCTTTTGCCCGCGCGAATTCATCTTTTCTGTTGACAATATAAACCTTATTGGTCGGCGCCAATGCAATTGCATTTTCTATCGCGGCATCACCAGCGCCCACGACAACAATGGTTTCGTCATTGTATGCTGCTGGATCATCGAGCTGATACTGAACAAATTCGGCATTATCACCTGGAACGCCCAGAGTTCGGGGGTTACCTTGCATCCCAATACCGAGAATGATGCTTTTCGCAACTATCTGCTCACCATTCATTAAGCCAATTGTGAAGGCACCTTTCTCGCCCTCAATTTTTTTGACCTCAGCGCTATATTGAATATTCGTACCGTGGCTCGCGATCCCGTCCTCCCAGATCGACAGAATCTCTTCTCTTTTGCCAGCAACAAAACCTATGGGGCTACGAAGCGGCAAGATGCCGGGTTCGTCCATGACATGCTTGCCCTTCTGGTATTTTTGTATGGTGTTAGCAATCTTTGGCGAGCTTTCGAGAAGAACGTGGGATACACCTAATTCTGCCGCATGCGCAGCAGCGCTCAGACCCCCCGGTCCCGCGCCAATGACGACGATGTCAAATACTGCATCGCCCACTAGACCAATTCCCACTTCAATTTCAAATCCAGATCCATTGGTAGCACGGTCTCGAGCCCAGCAAACCGAGCTCTAAACCTTATTCTTATTTTGCATTGGATAGATGTAAGTGTTGGAGAATCCACTATTGTGAGCAAAACTTCAAGGGGAGGATAAATATAGCGATAGCCTGGAACGCAATCTTTTCAAGCACCTTTAATCAATCGACATAACACTTGCAGTGTGAACCAATTCACGATTGTGAACTTCTTGATGTCAGGCGTGACTTACATCACAGCACGAGAAGTCCAAAACAAGTGAAATACTGACCTGACAATGCACAAGGATTCGAGCAATGATTAAATATCAAACACAGGCAGCAGACTTCATCAATCTAGTGGGGCTATTGATTTTTATCAGCACAACCGTTATTTATTTCGCCTGACTCCGTTTGCGCTACGCTGTCTTCACGAATAGCCAAGAATTCGGTTAGCTCAAACAAGCCCGCTAGAAAAATGGTTCTCCCTTAACCCGAAAAATACAATGATAAACCTCACGCAATAGGAACTTCTGTAAATTACTGTGCGATAATACGCGGCCTCCCATACAACAGTAATCCGCTACAAATGATTGAAGTAACAGAACTTTTGGGTGATGGAATCGGACCCGAACTTGAAATTGCCGTGGCCACGGTTGCCGATGCTATTCCCGTTGAACTTCACTTCAACAAATTCGATTGGACACTTGAAAGACGGATTAAAGAAGGAATGGTACCAATACTGGAGGGAGAGGAGTCCCTTCGGGAAACACGCCTTGCTCTGAAATACCCCACCATTACGAAGGTCGAAAGCCCCAACGCCATCTTACGGCGTCGATGTGGGTTCAGTGTCATTTATCGACCGGTTATTTCCATTCCTGGTATCTCAAGTAATTTCACAGAAAACATCAATGTCCACATTGTAAGAGTCGCAACCGGCGGTACCTACGATGACCCGGGGCAGCTAATCGGCGATCAGGCTGCGGTTAGCCTGCGCATTGTCGAAAGGGGTCCTTGTGAGTATGCGGCGAGTTTTGCTTTCGACCTTGCGAAGGATCATGGCTGGACAGTGACTTCTGCATCCAAACACACTATTCAACGAGTCACCGACGGTTTCTTTGAGTCAGTGGTCAGCGGGGTGAGTAACCGCTACCCCTATGTTAAACATAAGCGCGAACTTTTCGATGCGTTGCTCGGGAAGATTATCTTGACGCCACAGGAATTTCAGGTGGTTCTTGTACTCAATGAATATGGCGACTTCCTGTCTGATCTCGCTTCAGGCATGGTCGGCAGTCTCGGCACCGGTGCGAGTGGTAATTTCGCATTTAACAAGGACAATACCATTTCAATGGCCATGTTCGATCCCGCAGGCGGCACCGCGCCTGATATCGCTGGCAAAAATGTCTGTAACCCGTCAGCCATTCTTCTCGCCTTATCGATGCTTCTGGATCATATCGGGCAACGGAAACCGGCTGCTGACTTGAAGGGCGCCATATTCAGTGCCATTGCCGATGGCGCAAAAACGGGAGATCTCGGCGGGGATCTTTCAACGACCGATTTTACCGAGGAAGTGGTACGCCGGATTAAGAGCAGCTAGAGACGACAGCCAAAAAAGCCTGAATTTAGAGATCTCTGCTCATCATTGCTTATTGATATCTTTGTTGTAACGGAAGAATTTAACCTTCATGCCTACCGGAATTTTTCTGCCTTCAGGTCGAAATCGGTTGATGTAGCCTAAAACCGGATCTATGGACTGTACCTCTGACTCTTCCAATTTACCTTGTTGAAGGTCTTCCTCATAAGAAACGAAGTCCTGGGCGAACCAGTCAAATATGCTGGAAAGAAAAACGACCGGCGCTTTGAGCAGAACATTCGACTCTGAATTAACAAATTCCCGCATTGACTCTTCAAGTTGACGATCAAGCGTCTCGGGCAAATACGCCGAGCGAGGTAATCTTGGGCAACTAATCGAAGCACAATTTATCGCCGCGTGTATTCTTGGATCTTTGAAACCTGCACGGATAATATCGTCTTCCAGTTTCTTAAGACTGGTTTTTTTACCATCCACTCGAATACTCATCCATTCAAAAAATAGGTATCCAGAGATCAGCCCACTCCAAACCGTCTTGTCTTCTGGGCCTCGATCAAGGACGCCATTGAACACAAGCGCATTGTACGCATTAATATAGTATGCCAGTTCATCATGACGACCGTGAAAAAGTTCCGGCGTGGACTCCGGCCCCATGGACTGAATAGTTTTCAAATACTGATCAAAGGTTTCCCTGTTATCTGACAAACCCAGATAATCAACCATCCCCTGATCATCGACGTAGGTTGTGAGAACCGATTGCCATTTGGCATGAGAGAAACTTTCTTGAGAGCGTACAGTCTGTGAGTTGAAGAAGCCTGTCAACAATGCCAATAAAAGGACGAAATTTTTCATGTTTAGCACCCTGGGGAACCGGGGGGTTGATAGACCAGAAACAAAGAACGTATCGTTCGATTCACCCGAACGAGCCAACAAATAGCCCGTTCGTACTTGCCGCTCTGCTATTTTTATTGGAAATTATTTTGGTATGAATAGGTTGAATTGAATAGATCGTAAGAGCGTCGTGTAGGGAAATAGGGTGGCTGTATGGTTGGAGGTGGGTGGTGGTGATAGTGATGAA
>CAZAZB010000102.1:0-11176 GCA_964489485.1 uncultured Pseudomonadales bacterium
CCTCTGGCAGGTACCATTTGGCACCATAGAGGATATTGCACCCGCCTTTGTGCCCAACCTTGAACTGGGAGTACCTGGCATAGGGGGGCCGATGATGACTGCATCCGGTATCGCCTTCATAGGTGCTGCGGTAGATGATTATCTACGAGCTTTTGATTTAAGGAATGGTCAGGAGCTATGGCGAGGCAGATTACCCGCTGGTGGTCAGGCAACGCCGATGACCTATGTCATAGATGGTAAGCAGTATATTGTTATTGCAGCAGGTGGCCATAGAGGCGCAGGTACGACCCCCGGCGATTATCTGATTGCCTACTCTCTGAAATAGAAAAACCCTGGATTAGAAACAGCCTTTACAAATGACACAAGCCAGTATTCGTGATGGATTGCAATTACTGAAACGACGCGACTTTGCAAAGTTGTTTGTAGCATATTTCATTTCCTATTCCGGTACCGCCATGGCGCCAATTGCAATGGCATTCGGTGTGCTGGATCTCACAGGTTCGACGAAAGACTCCTCCCTGGTTATTGCTGCACCGATAGTAGCGCAGGTCGTGTTAATTCTGATTGGCGGTGCAATCGCAGATCGAACCTCCAGGCAGCGAATGTTGGTGATAGCAGATTTACTCGCCATGTCGAGTCAATTGGTTATCGCTTATCTTTTCTTGACTGGGCAGGCGACTGTACCGGTGTTGATTGGTCTCATGCTGGTTAATGGTACCGCCACGGCCATTGGCATGCCTGCGGTGATGGGCTTTGTGACCCAGATGGTTGATCGCGAGGATCTTCAGGCTGCCAATGCATTGCTAGGTGTTGCGCGTAACTCGGCCATGACGCTCGGTGCTGCCCTGGCCGGTATTCTGGTGGCATCTTTTGGCGCCGGAGTGACGATTGCGATTGACGGTCTTTCGTTTGGAGTCTCTGCGTTACTGATTCTGAGCTTAAGGGCTCGAGCCCAGATCGAGCCGGAGAAAGCCTCTTTGCTGAAAGATTTGCGTCTGGGCTGGCAGGAATTTTTTTCTCATACCTGGTTGTGGACAATAGTGCTCCAGTTTTCCGTTATTGTTGCAGCGATGCAGGCGGTATTCGGGTTGATTGGTCCTGCTGTTGCAAAGTCCCAAATGGGTGGCGCTATGGATTGGGGGTTCATTTCTGCTGGATTTGGTTTAGGAACTCTCATTGGTGGATTGGTCGCGATGAATATTAATCCCAGGAGGCCGATGCTTTTTGCGACCTTTTGTGTCTTCTTTTTTTGTGGTGTTCCGCTGGCGCTCTCTGTGCCGTTATCCGTCTGGATTATTACCGCGCTGGCTTTTATCGAAGGTATTGCGGGGCAAATGTTTGCTGTGATCTGGTATACCACACTCCAAAAAATGATTGCACCGGATATGTTGTCCAGGGTGAGTGCTTTTGACCATCTGGGTACGATGGTGCTTGCGCCACTTGGTATTGTTGTTGGTGGCTTCCTCTTTGAACTGATCGGTGCGCGAGATACATTATTATTGGCTTCACTGGCAATCATTGTGCCGACCATCGCCGTTCTTTTTGTCGGTGACGTTCGGACCTTAACCAGAGACCAGATTAATAACCATTTAGCGCAGTGATATGGCCTCACTTGAATAGTTGCGAATTTGACAGGTTGAACTATCCTGTAACAGTTTATCTCAACTGGAAACTGACATGAAACTGTACCACTGTAGTAATGCGCGTTCTCTTCGCCCTCTCTGGACGCTGGAGGAAATGGGTCTGGACTATGAACTTGTCAATATGACCTTTCCACCAAGAGTGACCTATGAAGGCTATCTTGATCTCAATCCGCTGGGGACAGTGCCGACATTTATTGATGGTGATCTCACCATGACTGAATCAACGGGCATTTGTCAGTATCTCGTTGATAAACACGGGCCGACAACCATTGGCATGACAGTGGAAGAACCTGAATATGGGGACTACCTGAATTGGTTACACAGAAGTGATGCCACGCTGACATTTCCCCAGACGCTGGTGCTTCGATATGGACAGTTGGAACCGGAAGAGCGAAGGCTTCCCCAGGTTGTTGAGGATTATGGAAAATGGTACTTGTCCCGACTAAGGAGCGTTGAAACCGCTATTGAAGGCAAGGAGTTTTTGTGTGGCGACAGGTTTACCATCGCAGATATCGCGGTAGGCTATGCACTTTTTCTCGGTATGTCCCTTGGTCTTGATGAAAGGTACAAGCCAAACTGCAAGCGTTATATCGCCGCACTGATGGAACGCCCAGGATTTGTTAGAGCGCAGGAAAAACAATCAACCTAAGCGTCTTCAATGAAGGCGTTTTGCTGTCGATCCTTATGGACATGGTCTGCCTTAAAAACAGTACCATTCATGACGATGTACACACCGGAAACTTTTGATTGGACAGTCGCCATGGCCATACCGATATTGAACATGGCATCCGTCATGGCGAAACGTGCGGGTGCTAGCGAACCGGTCAGGACGATGACCTTGTCGGGAATGTTCTCTAGCATACTGGCGGTTTGTGTCATGGTGTCGGTGCCATGGGTAATGAGTACGCGCTTATTTGGATGAGACAGAATTTCCTGGCGTATTTGTTCCCTGTCTTTATCGTTCAGTTCCAGGCTATCTTTTTGTAGCAGTTCAATGATTGTGTAGGGGTGTTTCACTCCTGCCTGTTCAAGCAGATTTCCAACGATGGATGAGCCAACCTCATAACTGCTCTTGGCATCAAAGTAGACCTTGTCGATAGTGCCACCTGTGGTCAATATCAGAATGTCATCGGTCACCATTGTTAGTTTCCACTTGCCGAGGGATGCCACAGGACTTTCTTCGATACCTTGTTGATATCTCTTAGACCACAAAAAGCCATGGTGAGATCTAATTCGTTTGCGATAATCTCGAGGCTTTTTGTCACCCCGGCTTCCCCCAGGGCGCCAAGACCGTAAATATAGGATCTTCCAATCATTGTGCCTGTGGCCCCCAATGCCAGGGCTTTGAACACATCCTGCCCCGTTCTGATTCCACCATCCATCCAGATCTCAATATCACCGTCTACTGCTTCAACAATTGATGGCAAAGCATCAATAGATGCAGGCGCGCCGTCTAGTTGTCTACCGCCATGGTTGGAGACGATGAGTGCATCCGCGCCACTTTGCACGGCGAGCTTGGCATCATCTGCATCAATGATCCCCTTCAGGACGAGTTTTCCTCCCCATCGGTCTTTAATCCACTTCACATCATCCCAGCTGAGGGTCGGGTCAAACTGCCCGGCTGCCCAGCGTGCGAGTGAACCCATTCCATCTACGGTATCAACATGACCAACGATATTGCCAAATCCATGCCTCTTTGTGGTGAGCATGCCGAGTGCCCATCGTGGCTTGGTCGCAATGTTGATAATATTGGCAAGTGTTGGGCGGGGAGGTGTTGAAAGCCCATTTTTAATGTCCTTGTGGCGTTGACCCAGAATCTGCAAATCAACGGTCAGGACCAGTGCCGAACAGTTTGCAGCCTTTGCCCGGTCGATAAGTCGCTCGATGTACTGTCGATCTCTCATCACATAAAGTTGAAACCAGAAGGGTGTATCCGTGTGCGTGGCGATATCTTCTATTGAGCAAATACTCATCGTGGACAGGCAATAGGGCACCCCGAACTGCTCTGCTGCTCTGGCAGCCTTGATTTCGCCATCGGCATGTTGCATCCCCGTAAGCCCAACAGGGGCGAGTGCCACGGGCATTGCTACTGACTGTCCAATCATGGTGGTCTTGAGGCTACGATTGTCCATGTCCCGGAGAACTCTCTGACGCAGTTTATGTTTGTCAAAGGCTGAAATGTTTTCTCGATAGGTACTTTCAGTCCAGGACCCAGAATCCGTGTAGTCATAAAACATACGCGGGACTCTTTTTTCATACAGAACCCGTAGATCCTCAATGCAAGTAATGACGGTCACAAGATCTCCTCGATTAGAACGCTATTGGAACCAAAGTTAGTCATGAAGAAGCTGATAATTATTATCTGATCATAAGAAATATAGGCGCTAAGGAGAACCATTATTCTGCTAATCTTCATGAGATGACTGCCAACAATTTTCTATTGCCACTCGCCTTTGTCATTAGTCTCTTCAGCTATTTTGCGAATCAGTGGTTAGGTGCCATGCCAGAGGTGAAACCAGCTTCTGTTGCTGCCACTGAATTCTCTGCTGAACGTGCCATGCTGGTATTGGAAGAGGTGCTCGTTGAAGGGACACCGCATCCTGTCGGCAGTGCGGAAAATAAACGAGTTAAACAAAGAATCCTGAACTGGTTGCGCGCTCATGGCATAGAGGCAAGTGTTCAGAAAACCTGGGGATGCTCGACACAGCGTAATAGCTGCGCCTGGGTAGAAAATATCGTCGCGCTGATCCCAGGCAAACAAGTACCAAAACGAGAGGGCACACCCTTTGTTGCGCTGATGGCTCATTATGACTCAGTTCCGCCTGCCCCTGGCGCTGGTGACGATGGTGCCGGGCTGGTCACGGTGATGGAAGTTGGCAGAATGTTGAAGGAAGAAGGCCCCTTTAACAATCCCATTCTTTTGTTACTCACGGATGCAGAAGAGGTTGGTTTGCTGGGCGCGGAAGCTTTCTTTGCCGAACATCCCCTGGCGCCAAGAGTTGGGGTTATCCTGAATCTGGAAGGTTCGGGAACGGCAGGACCAAGCAGGCTTCTCAGGACAGCGATGCACAACGCATCGCTAATTGATGCGTATCGTCGCGATGCTACATATCCTGAGGGTGCCTCACTTAGTAACGAGATATTCAAACGGATGCCCAATGACACAGATTTTTCGGTGTCGATTCGTGCTGATGTTCCCGGGATCGATTTTGTTTTTGCCGGTGAGCGCAATCATTATCATACGGCCAATGACAATTTACAGAATCTGAATCAGCAGACATTGCAACATCATGGCGAAAACTTGTTACCCGTCGCGCGGCGTCTTGCAAACATCGATCTGGATAATCTCGAACCGTCCTCTGTGGTTTATTCCAGCCAATTCGGACAGTGGATCCAGTGGCCAGCAGACATGAGTTTGTATCTGGTCTTGATCTCTGCGCTGTTTTTGTCCGTCGTACTTTTTCGCTCATTAAAACGGCCCATTCGTGTCATTCTGGCGGTGGTAACTCCCATTTTAACAATGCTTATTCTGGGACTCGTGTTGTTTTTACACTTCCGTGTGCTGGACTGGTTCATTGGCACAACCGTCGCCTGGCCTGCGCATATTCTACCCTTCCGTCTGGTCCTTTTTGGTTCTGCCACCACGGTCGGATTGTTCGTTGCTAAAGTGTTTAACCAATTTCTGACATTTGAAGAAAACATCATCGGGCTCTGGATGTTCTGGTGGCTCCTTGCACTCGCCTGTGTATTTTTCTTACCTGATGCAGCAAATTTGTTTATTTTACCCTTGGTCGTGGCCTCGGTGTTGTTGGTCATTGCACAGCTTGCCTCACCGGGTATGGGTAAAGCACTGCAATTGTTGACACTTGTGTTAGTCGTCCCTGCGACGTTAGGTCTCGTTTTGGATCTGGAAGCTACCCAGGGATATACGCTTATTATAACGACCTTTGTGAGTCTTGGACTCTTCTTCGTCGCCATTTCCCCTTTTGTAAGAGGTCAGTTTATTAATCGATACTGCCTGTTGAGTGCACTGGTCTCTCTCTCAGGAACAGTCGGTGCAGTGACCATGCCATTGTATTCGGAATGGCGCCCGCAGCATCTAAATTTCAATTTTATCCAAAACCGGGATATCAACCAGGCGTTCTGGCAAGCACGTTCCCCGAATAAGCTCCCTGAAGCTGTCACCAGCCGTATGCCATTTGACGAGGAAATCAGTCTCTATCCCTGGCCGGGTCCCAAGACCCCAGGATTAACCGCTGCGAATACGGTGAATGTGTTAGAACCTGACATTGAGGTCCAACAGGTCAAAAGTGAGACAGGGGAGTTAGATTGCTGCGCCTTTAGATTCCAATTGACGTCCAATCGACATGCGAACTGGATATCCGTTGTCGTTGCGGGTTCGGAACCGCTGCTGAGCATCGAGATTAACGGGCTAGATTATCCTGCAAGGAAGCTTCGCTGGGGAGTATTGAAGGACCAATACATCGCATCGTTTTATGGCATACAGGACAAGACAGTTTTGATGACATTAACATTCGATGTTCCGCCTGGTGACGAGCGCGATGTCTTTGCTCCGATGGTGATGGTGATGGAAGGTGCCGCCGGTCTTCCTCTAAGCGGAAAACCATTGATGGCAGCTAGATCTCCACTGGGAACGCCGGTTCATCAGGGTGATCAGTTTATCTTGCTTAAAGCGATTGATCTTGGAAAACACTAGTTCTGGTGATCTTCCGGGTCGCCTAATACATGCAGGATTTTCTCGACGAGTTCGTCCCGGGTAAACGGTTTGTTCAACAGGATTGTTCCGTCATCCAGAACACCATGGTGGGCAATGGCGTTTTCGGTATAGCCAGACATATAGATGATCTTGGCAGCCGGATGCAGCCGAGAAAAGTTCTTCGCGACTTCGGGTCCATTGAAGCCTCCGGGCAGCATGACATCAGTGAGTAGTAACGTGAAATCGTTATGCTCAGCTATTTGTACAGAGGCAGATTCGCTATCGGTTGCCGAGACAACGTCAAACCCAATGCCTTCGAGGAATCGTGAAGTCAATTCTGCGACCTGTAGATTGTCTTCAACGAGTAAGGCCTTGCCAACAATCATGCTGGCCCGATTGCTGTTTTGCTGTTCGGTGACGGTGACCTCATCAGCGGTTACCGGTAGATATATTTTCACGGAGGTTCCACTACCTTCTTCACTGTAAATGGTGATGTGGCCATTTGATTGTTTGATAAAGCCAAACACCATACTGAGACCGAGGCCCGATCCCTGTCCTACTTCTCTGGTGGTGAAAAATGGCTCAAAGACCCTGTCTATTATCTCCGCGGACATGCCAATGCCAGTGTCGCTAATGGTCAGTTGAACATATTCACCAGGCGTTACTTCTTCATGTTTGTCGGCGTATTGTTGGTCTAAAGAAGTGTTCGCTGTTTCTATTGTTAATTTGCCTCCATCTGGCATGGCATGGCGGGCGTTAATAGCCAGGTTTAGAATGCAACTTTCCAATTGGTGAGTATCGATGTAACAGTTCTTGATACCCAAAGACGGGTGCATCTCAACTGAAATAGAGGCTCCCAGGGTACGACTCAAGAGAGGTAGCATATTCTTGATAGATTGTTCGACGTTCGCGGTTTTCAGCTGTAAAACTTGCTTCCTGGAAAATGCCAGCAAGCGTTGAGTCAACTCGGCGCCTCTGGTGGCTGCCCGGCTGATGGCGGTCAGTGATTCACGATCTTCCATGGCATCAGGCACCGTCATTATCTCGGCATTACCCAGGATGACATGAAGAAGGTTGTTAAAGTCGTGGGCCAGTCCACCGGTCAGGTTACCCACCGCTTCCATTTTTTGGGCTTGCCTGAAGCGATGATCATTCTCTATCTTTTCGGTGAGGTCCTGGAAAATGGCGACAATGTGCGTCAGCACGCCGTTCTTGTCTAAAATGCGACCGATGTAGGATTGGACATGTTTGGTTTCACCATTAACCAGAAGGATTCTGAAGGAGATGGGAGGGAGGTCCTCGCCATCGGCAATCGCGGTACGAATCCTGTCAGCAATATCGGCATCTTCAGGGTGAATGTGTCTGAGTGCCGGCAGGTTGTCCGTGTACTCAGCTTCCTCTTCAGGGGTTTCTATACCAAACATAACCCGTAGCTGATCTGACCATTCCTGTTTGTCCTGCTTGACATCATAGACCCAGAAACCAAGACCAATTATTTCTTTTGCTTTATTAAATTGCGCTTCTCTTTGTCTCAAGAGTTCTTCTCTCGCTTCTCTTGGTGAAACGTCATAGATGAAGAGCAGATAATTATCGGAAACAGCGTCGATAGATATCATATAAAGCTCGCGATAACCTTCTTCACCACCTTCTTGAGTGTAGGGATAGGTTAGTGAAATGCTCCCTGATCGTACAATTTCTTCTCTTAGGGATTCACGCGAGCCTAGATCTGCACCCAAAGATTGCATCAAGTTGTAGGTGTCTTGACCCTGGAGTTCATTCCGGTTGCGAGGAACAATTTTCGCCAGTGCGTCATTAAACGCGATGATCCGACCGTGACGAACCAATGCACAGGCATCACAAAGAGTGCTGATGAGACCGGCATATTGATCAGTGCCAGTCATCATTTTTCGAGATTGAGACCTTGAAAGCACAACACAGCTGATCGAGAGGATCAGCACCAAACCAGACAGCAAGTAAAGCAGGTAATTGTCGGCCATATTGTCGTTAGTCTTCCAAAAGAGCGTCGATCTTCAGTGAGAAATCTTTCCTCGAAAATGGTTTCTGAATGAAAGCTACCCTGTCCGGCGAGAGATCATCCTCTGATAGCATACCCTGCTGGAATCCAGACATATAGAGTACGGCAAGTTGTGGATGGGCTTTACGCAGGACTCTGGCGATGTCAGGTCCTTTCTTTTCACCCGGGAGCATGACATCGGAGACTAACAGGTTGATGCTCAAGGTTTCAAATTTATTAATATCGTCACCGCTACTTGCTTCAAGAACGATTAGGCCAAGAGAACTGAGTAGTTTCGAAATCAGGGAACGTACATCGTCGTTATCTTCCACCAACAAGACCTGGCGTTCTGGCTGGGTTGTCGCTGATTGTTTTTCAGTGGTTGGTTTCTTTGTTTCGGAATACTCACCCCGGGGTAGTAACAAAGAGATTGTTGTACCGCCACCACGACGATCAGATGTAATGGATATGTGTCCTCCGGACTGCTTGATGAAACCGAACACCATGCTGAGGCCGAGACCAGTTCCACCGGCTGATTGTTTTGTGGTAAAAAATGGTTCGAATACCCGGTCGATGATATCGGGCGGCATGCCTGTTCCCGTGTCGCTAATATTCAACTGTATATAGTCTCCCGGTGGCAGTCCGACTTCCAGAGCAACGACAGTATCGAGTTTAAATCGGTTGACTTTAAACGTCAGGATGCCTCCTTCTGGCATGGCATCTCTGGCATTGAGTGCAATGTTTAGGATTGCGTTGTCCAATTGAGCCAGATCCAGGTGGCAGAACCAATCGCCATCGTTGGTACTGATTTCAAGGTCCACATCCTTTCCGAGTGTGGTGTGAAGAAGAGAACCCATGGATTTCACGTGTTCACCTAGCGGGAAGGATATTGGGGAAAGTTTCTGTTTGCGTGAAAATGCGAGTAGTTGTTGAACGAGCTTCGCGCCACTTTCTGCTGAACGCTGGATCACAGACAGTGATTTTGTGACCTTAACTGCCTCGCCGATATCCATGGATGCGAGTTCTGTGTGACCGATGATCACGCTTAAAAGGTTGTTAAAATCATGAGCGATACCACCTGTTAGCTGGCCGATAGACTCCAGTTTCTGTGATTGTCTTAACTGGGCTTCAATTTGTTCTCTTTCTGTAATATCGGTGCCAGAGATAAACATGCAGAGACCATCAGCGGTGGTTAGGTGTTCAGCATCAATTAGCGCGATTCTTTTTTTGCCATCTCTTGTGTACAGGTTGGCTCTAAAACCTTGAAGCGTGCCGCGCTCTTCCAGCTCTTTTAGAACAATATTCCGGTTTTCGACTGTCCCCCAGATATTCAGCTCGTGAGCTGTTTTACCAATGGCCTCCTCTCTTTCCCATCCAAGTGTTGACACCCAGGCATCATTGACTTGCAGGAGCTCTCCGGTCTCGGGAATGCTCAGTGCACTCAGTGCACTGGTTGCATTGAATGCAGCTTGAAAAGCTTCTTCTGATGTCTTGAGCGCCCTTAACATTTGTTGTTGGTCTGTTACTTCCCTTGCCTGGAGCAACACCTTAACGTCTCCGTCAGCTTCCAGGATTTGACCAGCCACCTCAAGGTCGCACCAGGATTGATGTTTATGCAGGAACCTGATGACGATACGTGTATTACCTTCTATGTCATCAACCGTTTGGGAAAGAGCCTGTAAGGCAAGATCGACATCATCTGGATGAATAAAATCGAACACATTTCTACCGACTAGATCTGCCGGGAGATATCCTGTCAACCGCTCTACGGCAGGGCTTTGGTAAGTTATAAGCCCAGAGGCATCCACCAGGGTAATGATGTCGCGGGAGTTCTCAACAATTGTCTTGTAGAGTGATGCCGATAGATCTTGTCGATCAGGCATAACCAGTTCTCTTGTTGTCGTGTCTTGCCAACGATATCATAGTGATGGATGTCCAGTCAGCTCAGGTGAAACCTAAAAATTTTTAGAGCCTTCTCCGGGAATTTGTCTTTAAATTCAGGAGATGCAGGGATTTCTGTTGCAGAGGTGTAACTCGGTCCGTACCTTTGCATCAGGTTAGTTAAGAAGTCTGGGCCGAGATAGGGACTGTTTACCGTAGCAATAATATCTGCACGCGGATGTGCGAGCCTGTTCAATTTCTTGAGTACTGTGGCGTAGTTTTTTTCTGCATCAAAACTCCCTCTTTGTCTACTCGGAGGGTCGATGATGATCGTATGGTAGCGACCAAATTTCTGGATCCTTCCCCAGGACCGAAATATATTGTGCGGGATCGAGCGAACGGACCGGGGATCCTGATTGTTGAGTGCATGGTTCTTTTCGCCCCATTTGATGCTGGGTTTGCTCATATCTACGTTGACAACCTGTTTTGCATCGCCTGCAAGAGCCGCGACCGATAGAGCGCAGGTATATGCAAAGAGATTCAGAATATTCTTGTCCTGGCTATTGTCAGATAACCACTGCCTGAGTGGTCGCATATCTAGAAATAGTCCGGCATTCTGTTGAACGCCAGGATGCACTTCGAATAGAAGTCCATTCTCTTGAACGACCAGGCTGGGCATATCATCTCCGTAAAGAATAGAGGCGGGTGCGCCTTTTTTGAATCGTTTTTGGAGCATCACTGTTTGAATCTGATTCAGGACATCCGCGTCTTGAATTGTTTGTAATAGTTCTTTCAGCGCCTGAATTTCCGTGTAGGCGGTAATAAGAAGCATTGGTGGGGACCAGGCAATACAAATGTGCTCCAGGGTTTCATGTAGATGCCCTCGGCCATTGAAGAGTTGCCGGGCCGCGATCATTGGGG
>CAZAZB010000103.1:0-11173 GCA_964489485.1 uncultured Pseudomonadales bacterium
CCTAACTTCTGGCGCGGTCTTTGGTAAGATCGCCGGTGAAAGTGCTGCTTCATATCTCCGCGAAAAATCCGGGAACTAGATCTGCACATTCTCTCACTCAATGACACTGAACTAGCGGGCTAAACTGAATGGTCGATACAAGCCACCCGGCACGACGTTGCAATCTTTTCGCTTACACGCTTGGTCGAGTCGTGATGAAAGTGTGTGGCTGGAAAATTGAAGGCAAGGTGCCCGATAGTAAAAAGATGATTGTTATTGCCTCACCTCATACCAGTAACTGGGATTTTATTTTTCTGCTAGGCGCAGCCTATTGTTTTCGTCTTAGCGTGAACTGGTTGGGCAAAAAAAGTCTATTCCCACCCGTCTGGGGCGCCTGGATGAAATACCTTGGCGGTGTGCCCATCGATCGATCAAAAAACACTAACATGGTTCAGAAACTCGCAGAAGACATCACAGCCGCTCCAAATTTTACGCTGGTCATTCCCGCTTCGGGTACGCGTAGAAAAACTGACTACTGGAAATCCGGCTTTTACCAGATCGCACTCGCTGCTCAGATTCCCATCGTGTGTGGTTATTTGGACTATACCAGCAAGATTGCATGCCTGGGTTACACCTTCATTCCCACCGGAGACGTGCGGGCAGATATGGACAAGGTCAGAGAATTCTACAAACCCATCCAGGGCAAGAACCCCGAGAACACCAGCCGCATTCGTCTTCGCGAAGAAGATGCCGAACAGGCGTAAACAAGGATCACATAACAATCATGATAAAAGAACGAAACATTGCGGTTGCATACATCCTGTGGCTGACCTTCGGCATACTGGGCGCGCACAAACTCTATCTCAGGCGCCCCATGATGGCGCTGTTATATCTGTTCACTGCCGGCTTCTTTTTGATTGGCTGGATTGTTGACCTGTTCACATTGGGCGAACAGGTCGACACATGCAATGACCGCATCTATAACCCACTACAGCGTGAAGAGCAGCAGAGCGAAGATGTTGAAGACTATATTGACGAGCTAGAGGAGCAGGTGGAAGAGCTACAGGAAGAACTGCAGGAGCAGCGTCGAAAGAAGTAGCCCGTCCAGTGCCGGAAAAGCCCTCTCCTGGGCAATCCCAACAGTTTGTTCCTCACTCAGGTTCCTTAGCTGTCAAACATAATGACACTACGGGCAACAGAGCCGGACTTCATATCAACGAAAGCTTCATTGATATCTGACAGACCGATCCGTTTTGAAACCATCTCATCCAGATGGAGCTTTCCAGCCAGATAAAAGTCGATGAAACGCGGCATATCAACACGGAACCTGTTTGAGCCCATCATTGAGCCCTGGATTTTCTTCTCCTGAAGGAATGCAGCACCCATCAACTCAATTTTGACCCCAACCGGAATCATGCCAATAATCGTTGCCGTGCCGCCCGCCTTGATCATACTGAAGGCTTGTTCTGCCGTCTGTTTTAAACCAATGGCTTCAAAAGAGTAATGCACGCCGCCGCCGGTTAGTTCGCGCACCTGCTCAACCGGATCTCCATCACCACCATTGATCACATCCGTTGCACCGAAGGTCTTCGCCATTTCCAGTTTGGAATCAACCATGTCAATTGCAATAACTCTTGCCGCGCCCGCGAGTGCAGCGCCGTTGATACAAGACAATCCAATTCCACCGCACCCAATAACCGCAACCGTAGTGCCAGGCTCAACACCTGCTGTGTGAAAAACTGCACCGACTCCCGTTGTAACGCCACAACCAATCAATGCAGCACGATCCAGCGGCATATCCTCGCGGATTTTCACAATGGCATGTTCGTGAACCAGCATTTGTTCAGCGAATGACGACAGATTTGCAAATTGCTGCACCGGTTTACTCTCTTGCGAAAGTCTCGGCTCTTCATCCTGGCCGCGTTTGGTTTCCGGGTTTGCACAGAGCGACATATGCCCTGTGAGGCACTGCTCACAATGCCCACAGAAAACAGACAGACAGGTGATAACATGATCCCCCGGTTTAACATAACTTACCGATGATCCCACCTGTTCTACAATACCTGCCGACTCATGGCCGAGAACCATGGGTGTTTGAGCGGGGTACAGCCCTTCAACAAAATGCAGGTCACTGTGGCAGACGCCTGCCGCCGCAGTGCGAATCAATACTTCTCTGGGACCTGGTTTGGATATGGATATTTCTTCAACTTCCAGTGGCTGACCCACTTCTCTAAATACTGCTGCTTTCATGTTATTTATCCTCTTGTGGCAAAAACTTCAACCTGAACCATAGCAGCAGTGAACCCAAAATACTAAACACCTTCAGTTCCAGTTACACTAAGATTTCGTAGGGTGTCAGGCATCCTGGTTTCATTCGTGGAATTGAGGCGTTGACAATAAATTCGCCCTTCTTATCTCCTTCACCGACTCATCACCAACTGTGATCAGGCAGGTACATGACTGGCAGTACTTTAAATAAAAGGCCGAATAAAAAGCTTGCGAATAGCTTCAACAACGTTCTTCTCACTGGTTTTACGCCATTCGATGGCAGGCAAGTCAACGCTTCCTGGATTGCGGCTAACGCGGGGAGAAGCGATACGGTCGACACCCTCGAAATCCCCGTTATCTGGGGCAGCCCGATGAAGCTGTTGAAGTCCTATTGTGGGCAACATTGCCCCACCACCATTATCGCGATGGGTGAAGGGCGCGAGGGCTGGTTTGATATCGAGACGATTGCTCAAAATAGTCGCCAGGAGAGGCCTGATAATGATGGCACCTTACCAGAAGGGAAACTGATCAGTCCGGAGGGGCCACCGATACGGATGGCAAGCTGCAATGCCGCACACCTGCAAAAATCGTTAATGGCGGCAAAGTTTCCAACCAGAATATCTACCGATGCCGGTCAGTTTTTGTGTGAAGAAATGCTCTACACGCTGGAAACACTGAAGGAGGAACATACAGAATTGCAGCAGGTATTCTTCTGCCATGTGCCACCTCATGGAAGCGATTTGCATATTGAAGGAGAAATTACCCAGTGCAATGAGGAACTGTTAAAAAATTTCACCAAGCAGTTGTTAACTATCGTCTTGAATACTCAGCCAGTGAACCATTCCGACACACCCCTGAAGACGCTACAATAGCCGTCTTCGAATCAGCAGCCTGCTAGAAGCTTGACCGAGAATAGAGAACCTACTGCGGACAAGCTCCTAGTGAAACTCCTCAAGATCCGCCCAGGCTTTACGGAGATCCTCTATATCAAAGCCCGGTTTTTGCGCCGCATCAATTATGACCCGTTCATTGGTAGCGATTTTATCCGCGGCGGCTTTCACCTTCGCAGCGGCGTCTAACGGTATAACAACAGCGCCATGCTGATCAGCATGAATAAGATCGCCATGACAAACCTTCATGCCGAATATTTCCACATCACAATTGTACTCTCGAATATGAATATAGGCGTGTGAAGGTCCGATACTCCCTGCCAGCATCTGGAATCCGGGCGCAATATCCGGGATATCCCGGACACTACCGTCGGTGATGACGCCAAGAGAACCCAACCCCTTGTGAATGTTGGAGTTCACTTCCCCCCACCAGGCGCCAAAGCCGCGTTTATCGCCGTCCATATCCTGAATCACTGTGATGAAAGGCGCCACGCCTGAACCCATGTATTCATAATAGCCATCACGTTTGGCACGTGCCGCGCCACCCCTGTCTTCATCTGGCGAGACCGAACTGACCGTTGCTGTGCGTGCGAATCCGACAATGGGTGGCAACTCCGGTCGTGAACAGACCATGTGCGATACCGTGAAACCAATCACCCGCCGCTCCGGTGATGTGAGTTCGAGCGCATTACAGACGGTGGGGGTATCCAATGTCCTTAGTTGGTCCAGAACCTTGGCTGTGATTAGCTGCTCTGGAGTCACATGATTTTCATTTTCCATATCGCTTTTCTCTTCATACATTAATTATTCCAGGGCGCGTCTGACTAAACCCCAATTAGGCCATATTTCCGCCAGACTGGTCGAGTGACGACCGAAAACATTACACAATAACTTTATTTCAGGTCAAACACAGGCAAAAAAAGATCAGCGAGACTCATGGCACCATAAACAGATATATGGTTTTCGTCTTTGTACAGTGGATGATGGTTTTGTTCCACCGGACAGACATTATTTACGCAGAGGATTTTCTCAGGAAACAATTCTTCAAACTTATATGTCGATTGTAGTTTCAAAACCTGAGCGCGATACGCTTCTTGATTTTGTAAGCTCGTATTCAGCGAAAATTCGGCATCGGCTGTTCCTGGAAAGGTAAGATTCCGCAACAAGACTCTCGGTACATCAATCCCGGATTCGGGAACCTGGTGAACTAGCCACACCCTCACACCACCATGTTCAAGCCTGGACAACATTGGCGCCAACCCCCGAGTAAGAAAATCGTTGCCCGGTTCACCAGACCAACTAGACCAGCTTGCAGCAATAATGACATCTTTCACCTTCACGTTTTCCAAATAGTCCATGATGGTATTGTGATATTTCGAACAACGTTGAGCTTCATCACCCTCACCTGTCTGAAGCTCAAAAAAGAACGGTGGACAGGAAGACTTCGAAAAATAATGCCCGCGAATTCCCCTTTCGGCTGCGAGGGTATCTAACAACGGCGCAAGCATTTCCGCATGTGAGTCACCCCATAAGGCAAACTGGAATTCAGCTGTCTTATCCCCAAGAGAACACTCTGCCACCTTATCCGCTTCGCCGGGCCGAACACTACCGCACAGACGAAACTTTGGGTGGCGATAGGTAACATGGGTCATGCTTTGTATCGTGCTTGAATAACGTTGAGGAAAACCATCCGATATATCCAATCCTGCTGCAATCGATAACATCAGCACGACGGAGACACCGGCAATCCTAAATGCCGGATTTACCGAAGCGTCAGCTAACCTGAACGGTTTTCTGACCCTGAAGGGTCGTTCTACAAACCTGAAGGATACCCATGCCAACACAATCGAGAGCAGTACAAGCACCAGGGAGACCAAAACAGAATCCTCAAGATACAAATACCTTCGAAAAACAAAAATCGGCCAATGCCACAGGTAAAGTGAATAGGAGATCAGGCCAAAGAACACAAGAACGCGATGACTCAATATTCTGGACACCGTTGTTGCTCGAACCGACCCTGTATAGATAATCAGCAATGCCCCCAGACAAGCCGGGATTGCGGTTAACCCGGGGAAAATTGTTTCTCTGTCATACAGAAAAACTGAACCAAGAATCAGAGCAAACCCGGTGAAGGCCAAGGATTCCAACAATCTTGTGTTCTTAATCAGGGGAAACACCCCTATTGCTAGCAAAACACCGCTCAACAGTTCCCAGAATCGGAGCGGTGAGGAATAGAATGCGACATCAATGTCGAAAAAGGCCGTGACTGAGGCCGCTCCCAGAGAAACCACCAGAAGAGCAACAATAACCGTCGCTCTCGCTGAGTTTCTAAACTTCCCCAACACAACCAGCAATAAGGGAAAGAAGATATAAAATTGTTCCTCCACCGATAACGACCATGTATGAAGAAAAAGTTGCAGATCAGCATCACTGTCAAAATACCCCTGACTTTGCATGAAGTGAAAGTTCGAAAAGAACAGCAACACAGCGTAAAGGCTTTTCCCGACCTCATTGAAATCTCGCGGCGTGTAAAAAATCCCGGCTATGACACATACCACAATCAACATAAAAAAGAGGGCAGGGAAAATACGCCGGATTCGACGTTCATAGAACCCTGCCAGTGTAAAACTGCGCTGCCGCATCTGCTTGAGAATGATAGAAGAGATAAGGTATCCGGATATCACAAAAAAAATATCTACACCAATGTATCCACCCGAGAAAATACTGAACCCCGCATGAAACAAAACCACGGGTATCACGGCTATCGCCCGTAATCCATCAATATCCTTTCTGTAGGTCAGTGCTTCAGCCATTGTTTATTATAAGTGATTGAGGCGCATGCATGCAGATCGGTTGTTGGCAAAGATTCCGCCTTATCTTCCTTTTGTCTCCAAAGCAGGCATAATGAGCGGGCTTGAATCCAGTAGAGAGAATAATAATGAAATGTCCAAAATGTAATGGCGAAATGGAAGAGCATACCCTCAGTACCCTTAAAGGTGGCGTCACTGTTGATCGCTGCACGGAGTGTAAAGGTCTATGGTTTGATGTCGGTGAAGCCGAGGCATTAAAAGACAAATGGATGTCTGACTATGTCGATAGCGGTGACCCTGAAATTGGCAAGGAACAGAACAAGATACGTGATATCGATTGTCCAAGATGCGGTGAACGAATGATGAAAATGTCAGACCCTGTCCAAACACATATCCAGTACGAAGCCTGTGAAAATCACGGCATGTATTTTGATGCCGGTGAATTCACCGACTATAAATACGAAACCTTGATGGATATTTTCCGGGACTTTGTGTTCGCTGTCCGCAAGCGGTAGTTACACCACGACACTTGCCTATTCCTGGTCAGGCGACTAGTGTGCGCCCCCATCAACCGCCAGTATTGCTCCTGTGGTAAAACTGGCAGCGTCACTGGCGAGATATAGCGCGGCACCCACAATTTCATTCGGTTGGCCGCCACGCTTGAGTGGAATCACATCTGCGGCACGCGCATTAAATGCCTCCATATCCCAGGCTTTGCTAATATCGGTCAGGAAAGGACCTGCCATGATGCAGTTCACCCGTACCCTGGGACCATAGGCATGGGCAAAGGACCGGGTTATGGCATTCAGTCCCGCTTTTGCAGCGCCATAGGGCTCTGAATTCGGGCTCGCGCTAACAGATGCGGTACTACTGATGTTGATAATGCTGCCGCCATCGGCCAGCAGCATTCTTTTACCAACATTCGCACTGAGTCGGAAGGGGCCTTTCAGGTTGACACCAACCACCTTATCAAACAATTCTTCACTTACCTCATCAAGCGAGGGGTATTGGGGAGACATGCCTGCATTGTTTATTAAAACGTCAACCTTGCCGAATTCGGCATATACCTGTTCTACCATCGTGTCGAGTTGATCCCATTTGCCTACATGTGCAGCCAGGGGCAGCGCTCTAACACCGAATGCTTCAACCTCTTTTGCCGTTTCGATGCATGATTCAATCTTTCGACTGACAATCGCGATATGGGCACCTTGCGCCGCAAAACCCAACGACATGGCTCTGCCAAGCCCACGACTTCCCCCAGTTATCAATACGACCTTGCCTTTCATCTCAAAATCAATCATCCCTTGTCTCCCCCGGAATCCGTCAGTAACGACTATTGTACGCACCATACGAATGATTTACTGTAGAGGAGCGATTCACCGAAAAAGAATGTTGATCGAATGTGAACGAACTAATCTCCAGACGCCTTAGGCACAGGGTTCGAGTACTCGGTAACCTGTTGGGCCAAACGATGACAGCCCAACATGGTCAGGGTTTCCTTGCCAAGGAAGAAGAAATTCGTCTGCTCGCCAAGACCAGGCGGCAGGATGAAAGCGGCGATCACCGAAAACTACGCGCTGTCCTGAAAGAGCTGGATGATGACGATCTCATTTCGATTGCCCGGGCATTCAACCAATTCCTGAACCTCACCAATATTGCTGAACAGGCGGAAACCGGTGAGATCGAAGATTTAGAATTTCCCGATACTTCGCACCTCGCAAGGCTGCTCACGACTCTGATCGGCAATGGTACTGACAAATCGTTAATCGCCAGCACAATTAAACAATTGCACTGCGATCTGGTACTGACGGCACACCCAACCGAAATTACACGCCGCACACTGATCCAGAAATACAACCGCATTTCAACCTGTCTAAGCAAAGTCAACGAAGATACGCCGTTTCGTAAGGACGAGGCCATTGAATTGGAACGATTGATCGCCGAGGTCTGGTACACGGACGAAATCCGTATTGATCGTCCGACACCTCAGGAAGAAGCCATCTGGGGTTACGCAGTCATCGAGCATTCATTCTGGACCGCCATTCCAAAGCTATGGGTCGGCCTTGACGCACTGTTACAACAGCATACGGGTGAATCCCTGACCCTTGATATTGCTCCGGTCAGAATATCTTCCTGGATGGGTGGTGACCGCGATGGAAACCCCAACGTCACTGCAGAAGTCACCCGTGAGGTCATCCGGCTTGCCCGGTGGATGGCAGCAGATCTTTATCTTCGAGATATTGAAGAGCTGTTGGCACAGCTTTCCATGTCCCAGTGCACTGATTCATTCCGCGGTTATTGTGGCGAAGATAAACCCCATGAACCCTACCGAATTGTGTTGCGGGACCTTCGACGAAAACTTACCGCTACCAGAATCTGGGCGGAAGGAACCAGCCAGCCAGGCGAGGGGATGATTCTATATCGAGATGATCTCTACGCGCCGCTTCATGCCTGCTATGAATCCCTGACAAGTTGCGGCATGGGCATTATCGCGGATGGCTTACTAAGAGACACACTGATCCGCGTATCAACATTTGGCGTCACGCTGGTTGATCTGGATATTCGTCAGAACTCGGAGAAACATATTGAACTTCTGGACAGCCTCACTCGATTTCTTGAAATCGGTAGTTATCTGGCATGGTCAGAAAAAGCACGCAACGATTTCCTGTTGCAGGAACTGGAAACCAAACGCCCTCTTATCCCTGAAAGCTGGGAACCAGAAGGAAGCAATGCAGAAGTGTTACGCACCTTCAGATTAATTGCAGAAGGCAATGCCGAAGGAATCTCGAGCTATATCGTTTCCATGGCGAAGAACCCTTCAGATGTTCTGGCTGTTGTTTTGCTTCTTAGAAAATGTGGGCTCGCCAGGAAACTACCTGTTGTTCCCCTGTTCGAGACACTCGACGATCTCAACAATGCGGCCTGGACACTGGAACGACTACTTCGAACCCAGTGGTATACCAAATACATGGATGGCTATCAGCAGGTCATGATCGGATATTCAGATTCTGCGAAGGATGCCGGACAACTGGCCGCAGCCTGGGCACAATATCGGGCTCAAGAAGAATTGGTGGTGGTTGCAAAAAAATATGGCGTAGAACTGACGCTTTTCCATGGTCGTGGTGGTGCTGCCGGTAGAGGCGGAACACCGGCACGGATGGCGATATTGTCGCAACCGCCCGATTCCGTAAACCATAGTATGCGGGTAACAGAACAGGGCGAGATGATCCGGTTTAAATATGGTTCTGCTCCCCTGGCACTGACGAATCTTGATCTGGTGCTGAGCGCTACTCTTGAAGCCAGCCTGCTGCCACCGCCAGAACCCATGGCGAACTGGCGACTTCTTATGGATAAGCTCGCTGAAGTCGCGAGTAACAGTTATAGGCAGACGGTACAGAATAACCCCGATTTCGTTGAATACTTTTCCGAGGGAACGCCAGAACGTGAATTGGCATTACTGGCATTGGGCAGTCGCCCCGCACGACGCTCCAACAACGAAAATGATCGTTCTATAGAGGAACTTCGAGCCATTCCCTGGGTATTCGCCTGGACGCAAAAACGCATGATGATTCCAGCATGGCTAGGTACGGATGCGGCATTTTCCCAGGAACTGTCAGGCAAAGACTGGTTTGTACTCAAGGAAATGATCAAGGAATGGCCCTTCTTCCAGAGCCAGTTGGATATGTTGGAGATGGTGCTGTCAAAAACGGATGCTGAAATATCAAAACAATATGATGACGTACTAGTGCCTGATCGATTGCAACCGATGGGAGATGAGTTTCGTGCGCGACTTGTCTCGCTCATCGACAACGTAAACCAGATCAAAGGCCAATCAGAATTGCTTGAAAGTTCACCGGAAATCAAACAAAGCCTTGACCTGCGACACCCTTACACAGATCCATTACATTTCCTGCAAATCGAACTCATTTCTCGTTACCGTAATCAGGAAAATAGCCAGGAAGGCTTGCTAGAGGGCAGTGAAAAACTCAAAAAGGCGATCCTGGTGACCATTGCGGGAATTGCCGCCGGAATGAGAAATACCGGATAAACCTTATACCGTTCTAATTACCTGAAACCGAATCTACTTCGCCAAAAATCTCATTGAGTTTCTCCATAAGTATCTCAGGTAAAGGGGGTGCGAGGATGGATTGAATATTATCGTCCAGATGTTCTTTGCTCCCTGTTCCTGTCAATACGACGGTGGCGCCGGGCTCATACCGACAAAATCTATAGGCTGCTTCCACGATCGATTTGACCTCAGGGTGGTTTTCCAGGAAAGCCAATGCTGCTTTTTTATCAAGTAAAGAAGCTTCAAGTTCCCCTGAATCGATCAGTTGACTGATGACTTCCTGTAGCGCTTCCGGTTGACTCAACGCCCGCCGAACTGCAAACATAATCTGCGTTGCGACATTTTTTTTGATAGTCGTCGGGAACACCGTCTTTCGGGCACTGGGGTTGAGCAGGTTGAAACCAACCATCACAACATCGTAGTCATCATCGGGTAGTGCAAGCTGAAGCATTTTGTGTGATGGGTCAGCAACAAAGGTTTCCGTAATACCAATGAAACGGAATTTCCCTGCCTGCTGCTCCCTCTTTAATGCGGGCAAGAGCTCGTTGACACAATGTGGATACTGTTCTGCTGTGACCCCGTGCAGGTTAAACACATCGATATAGTCTGTCTGGAGATTAGCCAGGCTCTTATTCAGAGACTCAACAATATCAGCTGCGGTAAACAGCCCATCGGGACCTGCGACGAGTGATTTTGTCGATATCACAAGACTGCCCCGATTTCCCTTGGCGGCGATTCCCACAGCACGTTCCGTCCTATAGGCTCTGGCGGTATCAATAAAATTGATCCCCTGCTCTATTGCATGTTTAACAATATTGACGGCATGCTTTTCATCTTTCCCATAGCCCAGGCCAAGACGGCTGTGCCCGCCGCAACCAAGCCCTACCACACTGACATCAAGACCCGTGCGCCCTAGCGTTGTTGTTTCCATCAGAAATTCTTATCTCTTGCTATTAAAGCGACAATCTTACAGATATTAGGCTGGCGGGGGAATAATCCTCCACCGGGCTTTTAGGCGATGGAAACTGGCCCAGGAAACTTCTGATGACAGCTATCAACGATCCCACTCCAATGTCGGCTATTAACTGTGAGTTCCATACTTTACAGGAATTGTTTTGCTCGCCCTTAAGCCGCCGGGCGCAGTTGGTATCTAATGG
>CAZAZB010000104.1:0-11130 GCA_964489485.1 uncultured Pseudomonadales bacterium
CTATTCTGTCTGCCACTGGTGCGCTGGTCATCCCGGCGACCATTTCTTCTCCGACCCCTTCAGTTTGCCAACCCTGAGCCGCTTCATGCCACTCATAATCCGGGTGAAAAAGACCACCTACATCAATGGCCCAGGATCGAAGCAGATCTGGACGTGTCAGTGCAACGCCTGCAACGTGACCGCCGCCCCAATCGTGGCCAACAAGGTCTACCGGCTCGCCGATATTCTCGAGTTGTGCCACCAACCAGTTGACGTACTCAACACGAGTTGCTGCCCAATCATCCGGCGTTGGAACGCCAAATCCCGGAGGCGACAGGGTTATAACATCTTCACGATCGAGTTTCGGTATGAGCAAATCCCATATTGCTTCGGTTTCGGGATTTCCATGAACAAATACTGCTGGCATCACTGCCTCCGTTAAAAAGTAGCTGGGTTTGGTCGCTGCGGTCCTGGCTCTGTCTGTCGCCTCTGGAGGCTGATTGTCAACCTATCTGCTCAAAATATCCAGAGTCTTCCATCGTTCCATAAAGAAGATCTGGTATCAGAATTGTCCTGTTTTGAAAGGTAGATGCGATCCTGTTTTATGATCAGGCACCTCTTGAATCATCGGTGGACGCCTAGATATATACGATGAACAAACACAAGGAGTAGGTTAATGAGCAGTAAACATATTATTGTTGCAATAGTATCACTTGTTGTCGGCGCAACTGCGATGTGGGGGTATCAGAAATTTATGCAACCAGAAGAAGTGTTCCCTGACAAGGTGATGAATGACATCTTTGATCAGGATTTTTTTCGACAGTCACGGGATCCTTTTAAGGAGATGGATCGAATTCAACAGGAAATGGATCAATTCCTGGGTCAGGATAATTTTTCGTCCAACTTTGATGAATGGTTTGGTCAGCGATTCGGGGATCTACCCGTTAGCAGTATCGATATGGATGAGGATGACCAGTTCATCTACTACAGGATTGATACGGATGGACTCGAGGTAAAGTCAGCGGATGTGGATGTTGATGAGGAAACTGTATCTATCAGTGTTGAGTTGCGTTCCAAAACGCCTGAGAGCGAGACAGTCTCATCGCTGAACCAGAGATTTCCTGTCCCGGTAGGCGTCGACCCAAATAGTGTTCGGCTGGATATCGAAGGGCGTGAAATTATTGTGCGGTTCACAAAAGTAGGTAAGGAATAGCGGATTGCCGAGAGTGGATTCCACCTGATTCAGCGTGTTAAAGATCTGATGGCAACAGGGCCCGGCTTGCTGTAAGCTCCATGCCCGCCGGGCAGTTGCTATTTGGCACTTCAAGATAGCGCTCGTAAATCAGCACTTTGATGCTGGTACATACAAATTGGTGACTGCAAAATAATCGCTCCCAATTCTCCTTCGGATATCACGACTCGTATCAAAATCCGATTCAATTCCTAAACAATAGAAAACAATATGACATTTGACTCCCTGGGGCTATCTGCTCCCATCCTTGAAGCTGTTGCTGATCAAGGTTACAAATCTCCCACACCTATTCAAGTTCAAGCGATTCCCGCCGTCATCGATGGCAAGGATGTGATGGCCGCTGCCCAGACAGGTACCGGCAAAACAGCTGGATTTACGCTGCCAATTTTAGAACGTCTTACCAGGGGTGAACGCGCAGGTGCGAATCAGGCGCGCGTTCTGATTCTAACGCCGACACGTGAACTTGCCGCCCAGGTAGGTGACAGTGTTGCTACATACAGCAAGAACCTTCGCTTGAGTTCGACCGTGGTTTTTGGTGGCGTGAAGATTAATCCACAGATGATAAAACTGCGCAAGGGTGTTGATGTGCTGGTGGCAACGCCGGGTCGACTCCTTGATCTGTACAATCAGGGTGCGGTGAAATTCAAACAGCTTGAAGTGCTTGTGCTTGATGAAGCAGATCGCATGCTCGATATGGGCTTTATCCACGACATACGGAAGATCATGGCGTTGCTGCCAGCAAAGCGGCAGAACCTGATGTTTTCAGCGACCTTCTCGGACGAGATCAGGAAGCTGGCCAAGGGTATTGTGAATAATCCCGTTGAAATTTCAGTTAGCCCACGTAATACAACAGTAGAAGCTGTTGAGCAGTGGATATGTCCGGTGGACAAAAAACAGAAATCAGCATTGTTAACAAAGCTGATCCTGGATAACGATTGGGAACAGGTGCTGGTATTCAGCCGAACCAAACATGGTGCTAATCGACTGGCGCGACAATTGGAGACCAAGGGTATCCAGGCCGTCGCCATTCACGGGAACAAAAGCCAGGGGGCTAGAACCAAAGCATTGTCAGGTTTCAAGAGCGGCAACATCAGGATCCTGGTGGCGACGGATATTGCAGCCCGGGGCCTGGACATTGACCACTTACCACATGTGGTTAATTTTGATTTGCCGAATGTACCGGAGGACTATGTTCACCGGATCGGTCGTACCGGACGTGCGGGTGCGACGGGTGAGGCTATCTCTCTTGTTAGTGCCGATGAACATAAACAGCTTATCGATATTGAGCGATTGATTCGTCAGCAGATCGAACGGCGCTATATTGATGATTTTGAGCCGGTTCACGAACTACCCGTGTCCAGAACAATTAACCCCGATTCAGAGCCCAAACAAAAGCGACCGAAGAAGCCGAAACCTGGTCATATAGACGGACAGCGTTCCGGTGACAATGCGCGTGGTCATAAACCCACGGGAAAGAATAAGAGACATACTAACCGTCGGCGCTCATCCGGTGGCGGATCTGACAGTAATCCCTATAAGGGTGGATTGGCTGGTGGAAAACGTAACGCCTCGTCGGGTGGTAACAGTCGGAGTGATTCTCGCCGCTAGTGTTCTGACGATCATCCTGGTGCCGAATTTGCTCTATTGCCTATTCGCTACCAGGTCGCTGATGAGTGGCCTCGCTATCGCATAGTCTCCCCCTTGCATAGTCTCGGAAGGAAAATTGAAACTGGGTAAGCATATTAGTCATACCACGATTCAGGACAGCAGGCTTGTTCTGTATTTTGGTTTTCTCGGCATACTAATTATTGCTTTCTCGTTACGCCTGTATGGTTTCCTGAGCTATCCCAACATTCATCATCCAGATGAATTATTTCAGTATCTGGAGCAAGCACACCGTCTGGTCTTTGGCTATGGCATCGTGCCGTGGGAATTCAGGGATGGGACACGATCGTGGTTATTTCCAGGGTTCCTGGCCGGTCTCATGAAACTCAGTGCAGGTCTTGGCTATTCTCAACCAGAGGCTTACGGGGTCTTGATTGCATCTGTACTATCAGTGCTGTCGTTGTCAGTTGTCTTGTCAGGTTTCCTGTGGGCATACCGCGTACAAGGTATCGCCGCTGCATTTATCACTGCCACGCTCTGCAGTGTCTGGTTTGAACTGATCTATTTCGCACCAAAAACCCTGACCGAAGTAGTTGCCGCCCATACGCTGGTGATCGCCGTTTACCTGGCCTGGCCTGGGCGGATGACAGACAACCAATGGCGTTTGTTCGCAGCCGGACTGCTGTTCGGATTGACTGTTTCATTACGCGTGCACCTTTCTCCCACCCTAATTGTGGCCGCAATATATATATGCCGACTCGAATTTAGAACAAAGTGGGTACCGCTAGCCGCTGGCGTGATGCTGGTGATTTTTCTGGCGGGCATGCTGGACACACTAACCTGGGGATATCCCTTCTATTCTTTTGTCGAGAATATTCGCGTCAATATTATGGAAAATAGAAGTCATTTGTATGGAATCGAACCCTGGTCATTCTATCTAAAAAAATGGGTGGCTATCTGGGGGCCTGCCACATTACCGATTGTATTTTTCTCACTGTTGGCCATACGCAGAAATGCCCTGCTCGGTTTAATCCTGGCAAGTATCCTGCTAACTCATATGTTATTTGCACATAAGGAATACCGCTTCGTTTACCCGGCGATACCCTTTATCGTTATGTTGGCAGGTCTCGGAACGGCGGAAGTGTTTGGAAAACTCCAGCTTCATCTCAAATCCCGGTTAGCAGCGCACATCACTCTCGCCGGTATCATCCTTTCCTGGTCTGCGTTGTCTGCAGTGCAAGCCTTCAGCGGTGCATTCAATGGCAACTGGTATTTGCACGCCAACGCATTGAGTGCTTCTGCTGTCCTTCGAGACAGAGAAGATTTGTGCGGTGTCGGCTTACCTGATGGTGGAATCTGGTACTTTTCAAGTGGATATACCTATTTGCACAAGAATGTTCCTTTTATTCTCCCAATAGATCCTTCACATGCACTGTATCCCGCGTATAACTACGCACTCGCCAGACCGGAGTTTTTTTCAGGAGATGGGCCATATACGCCAATCAGCTGCTGGAAGGGTGAGGAAATCTGTATCTATCGCCGGGCCGGGCCCTGCAAACACATGCCGGAAATGGAAGCCAATGAGGTGTTGAAACGGTTGGGAGGTTAGCCCACCAGCTTAAATTGCCTCATCTCGCCAATGCACGAATAGCCGGTGACCAGCCCGGTTTGAGGCGTAAAGCCTCCTTAAACTCTCCCTCCGCTTCTGCATCACGTCTCAGGCCAAGTAATGCAAGCCCTCTCAGGTAATGTACCTCAGCCAGATCAGGTCGTTTTTCCATAGCAATATCAATCTGATCCAGTGCGCCTTGAAAGCGCTTTGTGCGTACCAATACTGCAGCGAGGTTAACTTGTGCCTCAATCAGATCAGGTTGCTCGTTAAGCGCAGCACGCAGCATGCGCTCCGATGCTTCAAGGCGGTTCTGAGATAATAGTAGCTGACCAAGATTGTTCAGGATTGATGGTGCGTTCGGTTCGTTGTCCAGGGCTGTACGGTAGATCCGCTCGGCCTGGGCCGAATGACCTCTGGCGGCCAGTAAGCGCCCAAGGTTGTTGCCCGCCATGAAGAAGGCCGGATCTTGTTGCAGAGCTTCTTCATAATATTGCTCTGCCTCCCGCGGTCTGCCGGATTGCTCTGCTATTTTACCAAGATTGAAATCGATGAGAGGCTCATCGGAGCGCAATGTGTGCGCGAGCAGCATGTGGTCAAAGCCTTCATCAAATCGCTTGTTAGAAGAGAGATAAACTCCGAGATTCAGATGACCAAGCCAGGAATCCGGGTAACGTTCAACGACCCGCTGCCAGACCCGTTCCTCATTTTGAAACACACTGGCCTGATCCCAACTCAACACCGCCAGCGGAACAACGACAACAGTGGCAAGACTAGCTGCAATAGGTAACCGGAGGCGCAGCGGACTTGTTGAAATCAATACACTCACGCCGTGTACGACCGCACAGATCAGCGCTGCCAGGGAAATGTACTGAAAGCGGTCGGCTACCCAGGAAAACCGGAAATAAACAATATCGACAGCGCCCAGTACAGGAAACAGATTAAGCAGGTAGATACTGGTGAGTGCCAGTATGCCTGCTCCCCATGTTCCCCGGAAAACCCAGGCTGCAGCGAGAAATATCAGGACCAACGCGTCGGGTATAAACGCACCGGCGTCTGCCATGACCTCCCAGCGGGGATACACAAATACCAGATCAACCGGCCAGAATGCCTTTTGGAGGTAGAAGAAAATAATGTGACCCGCATTGCTGATCCGTTCGATCCAGCCTCCCGGTGAATACCCCTCTGCCAGCATGTGTTGTTGCTGAAACTGCAGGCCGACCATCCCCAATACCAAAGAAACTACAAAAAACGGCAACAGTGGCCACAAATGCTGCCGAGGCCAGCCTTTGTGTCGCCAGGCAAGCAATACCAATATTGTTGGCGGCAGCATCAGTGCTGATGATTTGCTCAGAACCGCCAGGGTAAAGAATAACAACGAACCTGCCAACCAGCGTTTAAGGGGGCGCTCATCGTAGATTAGATAGCAGAGCAGCGCCGCAAAATAGAGACTACCGGCAAGCACTGTTTTACGCTGGAAAATGTTCGCCACTGCATCGACAGTCACCGGATGTACCAGAAACAATAATCCGGCAAGCCAGGCACCTCGCAGGCCCAAGCGCCGCATAATCTGCCAAACGAGGACGCCGTTAAGGCCGTGCAGCAAGGCATTGATCACATGGGAAACGAAGGGATTAAGCCCGAAAACCTGGCGCTCCATCCAGAATGTGGAATAGGTGAGCGGCCAGTAGTCGACCTGAGCGCGCGAGAACCAGAGCTGATAGAGCCCATGGTTGGAATTCAACAGGGGATTAGTCGCGACGAATGCAACATCGTCCCAAATATAACTACCCTGTAGCGCCGGCCAATAGATCAGGATACTGGTGCACATCAGCAACCAGATCGCCAGAGCGGGTCGTTTTTGCAGGAATTCCATGCGCTAGCTGGGTGCTATGTTCCGTTAACCGTCATGAGTGTGGGCAGGTGAATGCCAAAGCGAGTTTACAGACGCTGGAAGAGTAACACACCCATCAAGCTCAGAAACGCTGATGCAAAAAGTGCCAGAGAGTTCGGTAAGGGTACCGGCGTTAGAGTTGAGGAACCATTGTTGCTGAGGGATGTCAGGTTATAAACATAAGCATTGGGAAGCGGATCTGTCCTCCCCGCACCTGCATCTCTGCCCGCGGGTGTCAGCTGGCCTGATGAGAGGAATTCTACAACAGGAAAACTGATGGTCAGCGTGGCGGTTGTTAGATCATCCAATGTGAACAAAGGCACACTCGAGCTGATATCCCGCTCAAAGCCGGAACCGATAAAATTCCAATCTAGGATCATAGTCGAAGTGGAGATGGCCCCGCCGCCGCCATACAATTGGCCTACGGTAAACGACCATATATCGCCGGTTCCGGGCAGGTTGAAGGCAGCCTGTTTATCAAATACCCAGACATTTGGAAATTCTCCGGCTGCGGTATTGAAATTGCCGATAAGCTCCGGGTTTCCTGTCGAAGCTCCTATATTTGGACTATCGGAGAAAATATCCAGATTGACATTGAGTTCATTAGATGGCGAGTCCACTTCGTAAACGTCACCGAAAAAAGCATCAAAGCCTGAAGGAGTGATAAACTGAAATCCGCCCGCGGTAATGCTACCGCTGAGAGAAGTCGTGTCAGCAATTCCTTTAAACAGAAATCCTTCAGCACCTTGCTCCGCCGGACCACTTGAAAATTCTGCAGTGAAATCATAGGTCACAGGCACTGCTACCGCCAACCCTGGAAACATGAGAGCCAACAATGTTAGGGGCAACAATGTCAGAGATGACAAGGTTAGAGACGACCCGATTCGAAAGTTTTTCATTGATAATTCCCGGTAACGCACGTCTAATGAGTTTATGTAGGTTATTGAATTGGCTAACGAAGTCCTGAGACGCTATTAGAACCTTGAACTCATCGGACGAAACGACGACGTTAGTGTTGAAGTCTAGTTTGGCTGCACTATAGGTGTATATAGGGTATCTACCCTACTTTGCAGATTTAGGCACAGAACATCATTTTGTGTCTGTAGAAAGTCTGCCAAGCGCGTCTTGTTGATCTTATCTGACCGTCAGCTTAGCATTCGGATGTGAATCATCTACAACTCTTTACGATAACGACTTTGCTGGTCATACAGAGTATGGCGATCGCGGAGCCGCTTATTCTCGAGCCATCAAATGAATCAGTCACTCCCGCGGGGTATTTGAGTTATTTTGTAGATAAGACAGGCGAACTGGACATTGAAGATGTCCGTGGCGTCAAATTTACACCAACAGATACGATTCCAAATTTTGGATACCGAGATAGCCATTACTGGTATCGAATAGATATTGTAAACGCCAGAGATGAAGCGGTTGAATGGCTACTCCGGAGTGGCATTCGATTCATGCGGCCCGTTCAGATCTTTGTTGATGATGGGAACGATACCACCAGGATTTTATACAACGACGAGACGCAGTCGTTCAATGAACGAACAATGCGACTTCGTCATTTGGCGGCTAAAATAGATCTAACAGCCAGGCAACAGGTCACCGTTTATATTCAATTTCGAGCCGGTGGAACGGCGACATTCCCCTTTTTCTTCTACCAGCCAGAGGAAATGTATCGTCAGGATGCCTATTCCCTTGCGTTTACCAGTGCCATGTTGGCAGTGTTGTTATCACTCGTGCTGGTCAATTTTTATAATTTTCTGGCATCCAGACAAGCGCCCTATTTACTTTATTGCTTACAGGAATTGAGTATCGCCCTCTATCTCCTGCACATGGATGGTTATGCTTTTGAATATATCTGGCCCAATTTCCCCGGCTTTAACGCGATAGCCTCCCCGTTGCTTGGCTCAGCGAGTGTCGGCTTTTCTGTGCTGTTCGCCATGCTGTTCCTGAACACAAAAGAGCATGTTCCTCGAGTAAATTGGACACTCAGGTTTCTGACACTATGCGCGTTTGTCGTCGCATTGAGCGCCATATTTTTTGATATCAGAACGACTAATCAAATGAGCCTGGGACTCGCGGTATTGACGATATGTTATTTGATAGTCGTGTCAGCATACCTTTACTCCCGAGGCGTTCAAACAGCAGGCTATTATTTACTTGCCTGGATTGTAAGACTCATTGGGTCAATCCAGTTTACCTGGTTCTTCGGCGGCTTCGAGGATTCCCCACCTGCAAACGCATTAGCAATATTAAAGATTTCCATTATTTTGCAAGCGATTATCTTCTCAATCGGATTGGCCGCACAATACAGGCGTCTGGCAGCAGCACATCAAAAGACCCATCATAATCTTGTTTCAAGTTTAAGATTGCGATTGGAGGAGTCCAGAGAACTGGCCCAGGTTGAGTTTGAAAAAGACTCAGCTCTGATGAGAGTTGTCGAAAAGTCTTCGGTTCTCGCGAACACCAGCCATGATATCGCCCAACCGATTCGATCATTGCGGCTTGCGTTCAGTAGTATGAAGTCTGATTTCAAGGATGCACGTCTATCAGAATCTGTCGCCAGCACTTTAGACACGATGGAAGATATTTTAAAACAAACCCTTGATGAGGCAAGTGGCGCCCTCAAAGAGGCAGCGGACGAAGTTGAACTAAATATTGAAACTGCCCTGAGTGACATAGCACTTCGTTATCAGGGTGAAGCGATTGAGAAAGACCTCTTCATCCGAGTCAACTCAGTCAATTGCAATTTGCGAATAAGCCCAATCGCACTGGGACGCTGTCTCGGTAATCTAGTGAGCAACTCAATTCGCAACACAAAAGAAGGAGGCATTTTGGTATCGGCAAGGCGACGTGCGAATGGCTTTCTTATCCAGGTACGCGACACGGGTATAGGCATGACTGAAGAGGAAGTTAGCGACTACAGCGGGGGTCTGAAAAAGAGTCCTGAATCACTGGGCTACGGTCTGGGTCTGGCGATCGTTCAGGAGATCTGTTTGAGCCGGGGATGGGGCCTGGACATTTATTCCAAGCAAGATCGTGGTACTTGTATTTCAATATTGGTGGCACTAGATGGCGCCTAGATTCAGAGCAATTATAGCCGATGATCATTCACTTTACCGCGCCGGGCTTAGGTCGTTGTTTGATGATCATGAAGACATTGAGATCATCTCAGAGGCACGAGACGGCGTGGAACTTCTTGAGCAGACCCTAAGCCTAAGACCAGATTTGGTGTTGCTCGACTACGATATGCCAAAGATGTCAGGCCTTGATGTCTTGTCGCAACTCAAGAAGTCGTGGCCTACTGATGACTTAAAAATTGTTGTCATTACGGCGTCATCTACCGAAGATGTTCTGGCTGAATTCGTCGATCAGGGCGTCAACGCGATTGTTTCTAAAAAAGAAGATACTAATATCATTGTTGGTGCTGTTGATGCTGTCCTGCGAGGTGAGTATTACATCTCGGATGAATTGGCGTCCCAGATAAAGAGAGTTAGCCAAATGAAGCAATTGACGAGTAGAGAAAGACAAGTTATTCGCTTGATTGCAAAAGGGCTACAGAATAAGGCGATATCCCGAATCATGGGTATAGCGACAAAGACAGTTGATGCCCATCGGACCAAACTCATGAAAAAACTGGGACTGCACAATGCCGCCGAGGTCATTTCATTTGCCTTGAGAAATAAATTGGGTTGAATGGTCGCCCATCGTCAGCGGCGGTTGTTTCTGAACGGAAGTTAATCGTTCACCATTCGATGTGCCCTTTTGTAGACTTTCTGTCGAGGTATCTGGCAGGAACCAGGATAGTAACAATACTAAGTGCCAGAATTCCCATTGACAGATAGATAACTTGATTCAACTCCCCAGCCCGTAAAATAATGGCTGATATGGCGGGGCCGGTCGCAAGCCCAAGGCTACTGGTAAACCCTGCGAAAGCCGCAAGTTCTCCGGAATTATCCAGTTCTGATGCGATGCCCAGAAGATAGGGAATTGTCAGGCTGAAAAATATGCCGAAGCCGATGTTTGCGATCATATAGCTCCACGATTCTCCCAGTAGCAGGAATGCAATGGATGTCATCGTGAACAGTGCGCCAGTGACGATTGGAAGAAGTCTGCCACTTCTTGTTGACCACCAGGCAACGATAAGGGCAGCCGGTGCACCAATCCAGAGCGACGTGGCAACAGACAGATTCACGAAACCAGGATCAATGAGTTGTTCTATGCCAATCTCGATCACGTAGGCGAATGCAGCCATTTCCCCAGCCTGGTAGAGAAAAAGACCCAGCAGAGTAAGCATAATAGTTGACCAGGGTGCGCGGCGCGCGGGGTCGTCAGCTTCTTGCGAATCAGTCTTGATCGGGTAGTCACCCAACAGTGGGATGAGGGCTAGCGCAATAACTGAAAAACAGAGCAGTGAAGCCCAGACGACACTCATCCCCAGGGTAGGAATAAGCGGCATTAATAGCGCAATCCCGGCACCGCCAATACTGAGTTGAAGAAAGATCAGAAGGGAATAGGTGACTTCCGGGCGTCTGATTCTGGAGATGACGGACATGCCCACGCCGATAAGCGCGCCGCCCGCCAGACCATGAAGAAAACGAATGGCATAAAGTGAAGCAATATTGTTGGCAAATGTTGAAAAAATATCTGCGCTAATCAGTAGTAGCAGTAATATCAGAGCGGTTTGCCGCCAATCAATTTTTCGGATAAAGAAGGTGATAACAAAACCACCAATTGCCGTTCCGAACATATTTGATGAGAAAACATATCCGGCTGTCTCGCTCGTAC
>CAZAZB010000105.1:0-11120 GCA_964489485.1 uncultured Pseudomonadales bacterium
AACCCTATTTTGACGCCCATCTGCGGCGATTGGATGTGCAGTTGAATGCATCCGGATTTCTGTTCGGTGATTCGCCGACAATTGCCGATTTCTCGACATATCACTGCCTGTGGTTCGTCAACAACAACGAAGCATTGCGTGATCTGTTTATACCTTTTGGTGCCGTGCGAGACTGGATGGATAGGATGTTGGCGTTCGGAACCGGTGATAGTACAGAAATGACAGGTGCACAGGCGCTGGATGTTGCGAGGCAGGCAACACCCACCAGCGAAGAGAAACTTGCCGGTGTTGATGCCGGGCAATTTAGGCTGGGTGAGCAGGTTGAAGTGATGCCCATTGACTACGGTTTTCAACCGGTCAGCGGTCGCTTACAGTTAACGTCGTTAGATGAGATTGTTGTTCGCCGTGAAGATGAAAAAGTCGGTGAAATTGCCGTTCACTTTCCAAGATTGGGATTTCAGATTATCAATCTAAGCGATCAAACCCAACCAGCCGAGTGATAAGTTCCTCCACCCGTGAGCTATAGCCCCATTCATTGTCATACCAGCTCACAACTTTAACCATGTTGCCGCCCATTACCTGGGTCAGCGCGGGATCAAAAATTGAAGAATGGCTGTTGCCGATAATGTCGCTGGATACGATGGGGTCTTCACAGTAGCTGAGGATCCCGTGCATACTGGTTGTTGCCGCGGTATGCATGGCGTCGTTTACTTCCTCAACAGTGACATCGCGGACTGTTTCGACTGTCAGGTCAACCAGGCTGCCATCGGCAACCGGAACGCGCATGGCGAGTCCATCGAGTTTCCCAGCCAGTTCTGGCATCACCTGCCCAATAGCACGGGCAGCACCGGTCGATGTCGGCACGATGTTGGTGGCCGCATTCCGTGAACGACGCATATCTCCATCATGGGGTGCATCGATCAGGCGCTGGTCTGATGTGTAAGCATGTACGGTGGTTAACAGGCCTCGTTTGATACCGAAGTTATCATGCAATACCTTGGCAATGGGAGCTGCACAGTTGGTTGTACAACTCGCGTTTGAAATAATTTTGCTGTCCGCTGTGATGACATGGTCATTGACACCCATAACGACAGTGCTTTCCAAAGGGTCTTTCGTTGGCACTGTGACGATCACTCTCCGTGCACCGGCTTCAAGATGTTGTTCTAACTGTGCAATTTTACGAAACTGTCCGCTGCTCTCTATAACATAGTCGATGCCAAATTCCTTCCAGGGAAGTTTTGACGGATCAGGTTCCGACAAAACTCTAAAGGGGTCGCCATCAATTTCCATGACATTGCCATCAAGTTTGACCTGCCCGGGATAGACGCCATGAATACTGTCGTACTTGAATGCGTAGGCGAGTTGATCCGGGGATGCGAGGTCATTGACAGCAACGACATCAAAATGGTCTCGAAGCTTTGCAATACGCGTGATGGTGCGTCCAATCCGCCCAAAACCATTGATAGCGATTCTCGGTTTCATTCTCTTCTCTCTATTTTCTTTCTGTCTGTTACTGAAGGTCAGCCTTAATCCACCAGCCGGCCTTGTCCTCATCTCTTGTTTCAGTGCCATAGACACGCCCGCTGCGAGTCGTTTCGTTGGTGGCACTGGTGCCGCCGAGGCTTATCCAGTGGCCGAGTTCGCCCTGCACTGTTGTTGCCAAATCGCGCTTGTTGATCTCATGGCTGCCATCATTTAGAAAGGCTTCTTTGCGGCTGCTCAGTGAAAGGCGTACCTGATGACCGGTGACTTTACTGCGCACATAAAGACCAGATGTTGTTTCCTGATAGGTGATGCCTGGTGTCACGAGATCGTACGACAGCAGGCCGGGTTGGCTGGCTGGTAAGGGAATCGCCTGTCCCGTTTTAATGTAGGCAGGCTGGCCATCTAATGTCGTGATGGAAAATTGATCCCGGGTTTCAATTTTCTTTCGCGTGCCATAAGTCCTGCTGGACGTTGACTGTCGGTTATCGTTCTTGATCGTCAGGGCATCAGCACGCCGGATGGTGATGGTGATTTGTACCGGTGCAGTATCCAGTTGTGCCACAAGCGCGCGTATTTGTTCAATACGATCAGGTTCTGCACTGATGATGAGTTGGCTCTGTTTGGCGCTAACAGCTTCATCTTTCTTCAGTAGCGGTTTGATAGCGGGTATCAATTCTTCGGGGCTGGTGGATTCGAGTTGAATAATTTCTATCTTCGCTTCAGCCAATGCCAGTGATGACAGTCCAAGCGCGCAACATATGACAAAAATCCATTTCATCTCTTTACCCCAGTGCTTGATCCAAATCCTCAATAAGGTCGTCGGCATCTTCTATGCCGACGCTCAATCTAACGAGTGTGTCTTCAATGCCCAGGTCTTTTCGGACCTCTGCCGGTAGGCTGGCGTGGGTCATTATTGCCGGGTGCTCGATTAAAGATTCCACACCGCCAAGACTCTCGGCCAACGTAAACAGCTTTGTCTCCTGCATGACGCGGGACGCATCCGCGAGGTCGCCTTTGACAAAGAAGGTCAGCATGCCGGAATAGCCGTCCATCTGCCTTGATGCGAGTTCGTGTTGTGGGTGGGAGCTAAGCCCTGGATAAAGTACTCTTTCTACCTGCTTGTGCTGCTCCAGATGTTTGGCGATTTTCAAGGCACTCGCCTGATGCTGTTTCATTCGCACGGCAAGTGTCTTAACGCCCCTGTGTGCCATGTAGCAATCAAATGGGGCCTGCACAGCGCCTGCAGCAAACTGCAGGAAACCGACCTGTTCAGCCAGTTCATCATCGTTTGTGATAACGGCGCCGCCAATGACGTCACTATGACCATTGATATATTTGGTCACGGAATGCATGACGATATCCGCCCCGAGATCCAGCGGGCGTTGAAATACAGGCGTGGCAAATGTGTTGTCCACGGCAACTCTGATGGATCTTTCTTTTGCGAGTTCACAGACATGTTTAATATCAACAACCTTGAGCAAGGGGTTGGACGGTGTTTCCAGCCAGATAAATTTTGTTGATGCACCTATGGTTTGTTCGAGCTGGGAATGGTCGGTGAGATCGGCAAATCTAAATTCGATATCCTGATTCTTCAATATACGGTCGAATAGGCGAAAGGTCCCGCCATAAACATCATCTGAGCAAACCACCTGGTCACCAGGGCTAAGCGTTCGGATGACTGCATCAATGGCAGCAAGACCAGAGGCGAATGCAAAGGCATGTTTACCATTTTCGAGCGCCGCCAGGCAGGTTTCATATCGCTGTCTGGTTGGGTTGCCTGCACGGGAATAATCAAATCCCTTGTGAACGCCGGGTGCAGACTGTGCAAATGTGCTTGATAAATGCAGGGGTGGGATGACGTCGCCCCATGTTGGGTCTGGTTCTTGCCCTGCGTGAACAGCCTTCGTAGAAATACCTTTCATTTAGCGCCCCTGACTTAAATAACTCAGTAGATCAATTTTGGTGAGGATCGCTATTGGCGTGCCGGTATCACCGTCCATTACCAGTGGCGTCTTGCCTGCAGCGACCAGACTGGAAATCTTTCCGATATCATCATCCTGGCTGACAAATTCAACAGAGGTATCTACGAGTGATTCGATCGCATCTCCAGGCTTGCACCTTTCTTCATAAAGTGCGCTGAGAATAGATGCCTCTGTGACCAGACCTTTAACATAACCGAGGTCGTCGGTGACTGGAAGTTGGCTGATACCCTTGTCTTTCATCATTTCGATGATACTGGAGACCTTCTCTGTGGTCTGGGCAGAGACAACACCCTGTGGATCAATTTGCAGGGTGACAATCAGGTCATTGACTGTGCCGAGTGAAGGTTCTTCAAGGAATCCAGCCTCACGCATCCAGGCATCATCATATACCTTGGAAAGATATCGGTTACCGCTATCAGGTAATATCACCAGTACCTTCTTTCCTTTTAATCGATCTCCCTGTTCCTTTATCCAGCGCATCGCGCCAACGACAACGGAACCGGAAGATACGCCTGAATAGATACCTTCCTTGACCAATAGCTCACGGGTCATCAGAAAGGATTCCTTGTCTTCGACCTGAACCATATCGTCAATGACGTCGAAGTCGTAGTTGGCCGGAATAAAGTCTTCGCCTATGCCCTCGATGATGTAGTTTTGGGCAGGGACTTGTGTACCGGTCTTGAACTTGTCGTAGACAATCGAGCCTACAGGGTCTACTGCGACAATTTCGACGGAGGGTTTGTTTTCTTTAAAGTATTTGCCATTGCCACATATAGTGCCGCCTGTACCAATGCCCGCAATAAGTACATCAATTTCCGGGAACTGCGCCAGGATCTCCGGGCCGGTATTCTGGTAATGACAGTCGCGATTGGCGAGGTTGTTGTATTGATCAATATAGATTGAATTGGGTGTATCCCTGGCGAGCCGTTTCGATACGGAGTAGTAGCTTTTCGGGTCCTCTGGTTCAACGGCTGTTGGCGTCACAATCACTTTTGCACCGAAGGCGCGAAGGTTCTTGATTTTTTCTTCCGACATCTTGTCCGGGAGAACAAAGATACATTTATAGCCCTTGATGGCAGAGGCTATGGCAAGTCCAACACCGGTATTGCCGCTTGTTCCCTCAATAATTGTGCCGCCCGGTTTTAACCGTCCACTCCGCTCGGCATCTTCAATGAGCCAGTAGCCAATCCGGTCTTTAATGGAGCCGCCGGGGTTCATAAATTCGAGTTTTGCGTAGACTTCAGCATCGACACTGCTGGTTACGCGGTTGAGTCTGACGATGGGCGTATTACCAATCGCGCCGAGAATATTTTGATAGATCATGGCTGCGGAATATGGACTAATCAGGTGTCTTTCGCAAGGAGTGAATGGCTGAGTTGTTTCCGGCGATCTGGACTCTGGACATTGCGCCCCAGCCAGAATTTCATCAGGAAAGCGGCGCTATTTGGCTATCAGCACAGGTGTCGGTCTTGGTATTATTGTTGGCCTCAATCTTCCCGGAAAAAAAACCGTGTTCAGACTCACGTTATTGTGGACAGCCTGCCTGTTCATGTTTCCCCTTATCATCACCCAGGGTATTTGGGTACGGCGAGTGCTGGAGAAAATGCCCGATGGTTTGCCGCCGAATGAGGGAATAATCAATCCTGACACTGTTGGTTCTGAGAGTGAAAACCGCCCACAACCAAACAGTCGCGTCGACCTTCGAATCATCGGCATTGGTGATTCGGTCATTGCGGGCGTGGGCGTTGAACACATGAAAGATTCACTGACGGCCAAGTTAGCCGGGCAACTCGCCAATGAGAGTGGCCAGCATGTTGACTGGTCATCACATGGTGTTAATGGTGATCGGGCCAGAGAAGTCCTGGAGAAGGTACCTGGAATATCTGCATCGAAAGTTGATCTGGTTGTCATTTCTGTTGGCGTAAATGATGTCTCCAGACTCACATCAGTTACGCGCTGGCAGTTTGAGATTACAGCCTTGATCGCGGCACTTCGTGAACGATTTGGTGCGCCGATTGTTTTTCTGGGCTTACCGCCTATGGGCAGGTTTTCCGGTCTTCCTCAGCCATTGAGATATGCCATGGGTGTGCGAGCTGAATTGTTGGATCTTATGCTGAGAAATGCGGCGATAGTCATCGATGATGTATATTGGTCGGATTCATTTTCGGCGTTTGATGAAACACATGTTGCGCGAGATGGCTACCATCCAAATGAAAGGGCTTGTGAGATTGGTGCCGGGCAAATTTTATCGGCGATAGACGTGCAGAAAATTATGTCACGAGTGAACTAATTTTCAACGGAGGCACTTCGATTAATTGCCACCACTGCGTCCAATCGGAGCTTCCCGAGACTGGTAGATGAGCATGTTGATGAGCGAAAAAGACGAGACACTGACAATAGTTGATCGGTATAAAATTGTCCGGCAGGCAGAGATCTTGATATCTGAATTTTATGCACACCTGATTCAAAAGAAGGCGGCTCGAGCTATTCGACCCCTGCAAGAACTCCGTCTGCTGCGTGAGGAACTCGATAATGGTACCCAGACGGATGGTGAATCGGGTACTGACTTATTTCATGAGCGGATGATTGAGATATTTCTCGGTCTGAAAGATGGTCATACCCGATATCGAGCGCGTCGCTCTCTGCACATCAGGCTCCCGTTCAATATTGAAAGATATCATCAAAATGGAAAAGACATCTATGTCGCGCTAGGCGTAAGAGAGCATGCCGCGGACCTGGATGGCTTTCAGTCAGGTGTGCAGATTACTCATTGGAATCAGGTGCCGATTGCGCTTGCGATTGTGGAAAATGGCAGACACTTTTATGGGGCCAACCCCGCCGCTGTCTTCAGACAAGGCATGCGATATCTAACGCAGAGGAATCTGGCAGAAACGCTTAGGCCCAAAGAAGAAGCGGTGTGTGTCAGCTATATTGGACCCAGTGGTCCGGGTAGCTGCTTATTCTCCTGGCAGGCATCAGATGATGGCGGCGATACGCCCCTGGAAAGCGACGATGACAATTCTGCGCAGGAACAAAGTCTCGATAACACGCTGGATAGCATACAGAAAGCAGATCGGCTCGATGACAAAAAAATACAGAGACTGAATCCACTGCCAGTTTCTGATATGTCGATTGAATCCTGCGGTGGTTTTCCTGAGAATTCAGAAATTGCTGCCGAAATCATTCGTTATCGTCAGAAGGCATTTGGATACCTGCGGATTCGAAAGTTCACGGGTCCATCGGTGGAAAAAAGTATCGCGGCGATCAAGTTGATGTCTGTGGCAGAAGTATCTGGGCTGATTATTGACCTACGCGCAAATCCAGGTGGCAAGATTGATGCGATGGAACGGCTGGTCAGGTTCGTTGGCGCTGCTGAGTGGCGTGTGCCTTTTCAATTCAGATTAACATCTGAGTCTCGAAAACTGACACAGAATATAACGACCTACACACCCTGGCGTTCTACCCTGGAGTCCCGGGGCGTGACGGGCGATGTCTATTCACAGATAGCGTCTTTCCAGAATAACGAGACACATTCAGAAGAGGCATCAAGCCTGTCAACTGAGCGACTACCGATGATTTTGATTGTTGATGCATTGTCCTATTCGGCAGCAGACATGTTCGCCGCTCTGTTCAAAGATAATCATCTTGGGCTTGTCATTGGTCCGGATGCTAGAACGGGTGCCGGTGGTGCTAATGGCGTGACCCATGAGTCGCTTCCGTTATGTTTTCCTGACTTCATTGGCAACCAAAATAGTATTGATGCTGATGTTAGCGATCCTGTAGAGACAGACCGGGCGAGTTTCCTCAGGGGTGTTTCGGGGAAACTGGAAAAGTCTGCACGATTTCAGGTTCTTCGTAAGATACCGGTGATGGGCAATATGCAGTCTATGCCGAGAATTTTTGAAGTGTTCGATGAGAAAGGCATGAATGTTTTCGAGGTCAGGATTGCCATGGGTGACAATGGTTATTACAAAACGCACTGGTATCGACTTGAGAGGGGGGAGGTTAGCCACTTCACCCTGATCGATTCACCACTCGATATATCATCTCCCACAGAAAATGACCTGAAAAAGCAAATCATCTCAAGACTGGGGCAAGCGGCTGTTCTCAGAGGGCGACCTTTTGATCTAGATGGCAATACCCTATTCACATACCAGGTCGCAGAGAAGCGTTTCAAGTGTCTATACCGGGCGCCTGAGATTTTCATCATTGAGTTGACAAAAATAGCAGTGCGTCAAAATGGTTTGGAACGGTTACCGGGTCAAACCGGTTTGACCGTCTCACTACTCAGGTCGCTTCGGTCCGGTGAGCATGCAGGTCTGCCGTTAGAAGATCTTGGTGTCATGGTAGACAAGATTTATTTGCCGACATTTCAGGATCTAGTGAATGATCATATTGATTTGAAGCGCTTCACGATTGACCTGTTTCCACGGTGACCAGGGTTAAATGTCTATTATTTTAAGTCCCTCAATAAATATCTGTGTCGTAGAAGTACGTTGCTGCTGACTAATCTGCAGGCCTCCCTCGATGAGTTCGGCCAGCGCAGCAGGACAATTCACCTGTATCGACTCGAATGTACCCGAGGCTATGGCACGTGAAGATTCAAACCAGGTTGGGCGTTCAAAAGGGTGGGTGCCGGTCAGGGCTTCATAGAGTACAACACACATTGCCCAGACATCTGTCGCCGGTGTCGGCTTCTTGCCAGCCAAAACTTCCGGGGACCAGTAAAGCGGCGTTCCCACACAACCCGCTTTTGACAGTGTCATGTTCATCGTTTCAGTTTGTACCAGTTCGCCTGGCGGGATCTTGCCGGATGTGGATATTTTTGCTAATCCAAAATCCAGAAGTTTCGCCTCACCGTTGACCGAGTATCCGATGTTCGCTGGTTTGATATCTCGGTGAAGAAAATTTCGTTGATGAAGGTAATCGAGACCCTGGGATATCGCGTTGGCGAGGCGCAACAGGTCATCAATGCCCAGTGGACCTTTTTGCAATTTTTTATCGAGGCTGCCTTGTTCCATGAGCTCAAAAATCAGAATAGGCAATCCATCCCATATCTGAGCGTCATAAATTGCTGCAAGATTGTGGTTTGAAAGAGCCGCAACAGCAATGGATTCTCTACGGAATATTCTTGCTTCTTCTATGGAGGTCTTAATCAGCATCTTCACAGCGACCTGGCGTCTCAAATCCAGATCATATGCCTCAAATACATCCCCGGAATTCCCATGGCCGAGCAGCCTTTCAATTCTGAAACGGTTGTTGAGAGTATAGGGTACCGTGCCTAACACAGTCTCCTGGTCGCAACACACCAGAGTCGTGGCCGGGTGTGTTAGCTGGCATTTGTTGCAAAGACGGAGCATGCCGGTCGCAGGTTCGATGGGAGCTGGAATGCCCCGTGATAATTGGTTGCCGGCGTGCTGACTCATCCTGGTACTACCTAGCGTGAGTTCAATGGTTTTTGTGAGTCCAACAAGCAGTTTCCGGTCTGTTTCATTATAGTGGTCCTGGCTTCTCTTCTCCTTCAAGCCAAGGAACGCAATCAATGTCCCTTCCACTGAGTGGATAGGCATCAACACCTCATAGTGGTGTGATGCCGCCCAGTCGCCAATAGAGGCTTCCAGATTGTCGTCCCGGTGGAAGATGGGGTTGTCATAATGAACGAAATCTTCGAGGAAAGTTTCCTTACCATCAATAGTCTCACCATTCTCCGGGTTCTCGAAATTACCGTCGGCGGATCTCAGAAAGAAGAACCCTCCTGTGCTGGGCATAATTATCTGATCGAGTAATTGTAGACTTCTGAAAGCCAGGTCTTCAGGGTTAGAAGATTTCTCGCCAAGGGATACGATTCGAGAAAGTCCTTCATCGAGGTTGTATCTGTCGCGAAAGAATTTCTTCTCGAGAACCACAGAAATAGTCTCTCTGGTGCGAATGGCGTAGATACCAACAATCGCTAACAACAGAAGGAAGATAAACTCCAGATCACCTGTTAGATTAGCTATGGTTCGATTTCGCTCGATGTAAAGGTTCTCAACCAGCATGATGACAGGTGTCAGGCCGATCAGGATGATTGTATATTTTCCAATGAGATAACGCAGTGATTGGCGTACCAGATAACGTGTCGGCAGAATCTCATCGACAACCACCGCATACGCGACGGCAATAGGGTTGAGCAACAAGAGCAAGTTAAGAGAGGTACGAATGTTGTCAAAAAGAGAAGGCGGTATTTCCGGCAATCCCAGCTTACCATCGACTGCTGTGTAGAGGATAAACACACAGGGCAACACAATCGTCGCTGTCATTACATTGATGAAAAACTTTGCGCGATCTTTTTCATCAGAAGATGAATGAAAAGTGCGCCACAGAAAAACAGGAATCGTGGCCAGAGCAAGTCCGTAAACGAGACCATCGTAGATATTGTTGCCGAGACTGCGCCGATGATCCAGGCTCCTGATCATTGAAGTTGTGCTTGAAGTGGCATCCTCTACATAAATAAGTTGCAGGTTTGCCAGAACTAATATCATACCGAGAACTAGAAGCGAGAAACGCCAATAACGTTGGATGGTTTGAGTGCCATCCGGTTTTGGAAAGGCGAGAAAGAACGACCAGAGGAAATAGGGTAACAAGGCGCCTGTCGGCACCATCAGAAACCGCAAATCGCTATCCTTCAGTACATCTAACTGCGGCATGGCGAAATCAATGCCTGTTAGTACGAGGGCGGTGCCAAGAAATAGAAGACGAGAGTCATTAGCCGAATTAAAATAAAGATAGAGACCAATGGTTAGGTAGACAAAGAGACTGGTGCCTCTGGTGACATTGTTGATGCTGGACTCAAGAGGTTGGAAATCATACAACAGCAGAAGTCCGACTGCTGCCTGCAAGGTTGCAAACAGCAGAAGGGCTTTTGCGAAAAAATTCTCTGTTCTACGAAGGTTAATTATTGCAGAGGGGCCCCGCGAGGCCCTGGTTATATTCGTTGCGAACCTGTTCCGCTGCATAGTCGAAATCATCGATGTTGATTTCGCGATCATCGGATTCTGCGTAGGCTGATGAATAGGTTCCCGTTTTGCTGGAGCAGACTTTGCTCTGTGCCAGCGCTTTCTTCCTTGAGCCGTCATCGCCAGCGAGGATGTCTTGCAGATTACCCATGTACAAACCAAATGCATGGTCTTTCACATCCGGCGCAACAGGTGTTCCTGCAGCACCTTTCAGGAACCATTTCCAAAGTCTGAAGGCTTCTTTGTCCAAATCACTCATACGAAAAACTCCCTTTAATGTAGAAAACTTCACCAACAATATCGCAAATTGAATTGACCATACTTCTCGGTGATAATCAACAGTTCCCACGCCGGAGCAGTACCCATGGACGGAACCAAACTAGCCTACCAACGCGATCTTTATGGTTTGCTGTTAGCGCTGAGCTCTACAACTGAACTTGATTTACGAGGGTCTTTGGAGAAGGCCCTGGAATATATAGTGGGCCTTTCGGAAGCAGAACATGGCTATATTGAAGTTCGCAGGGAGTCTGGCGAGAAGGTATATACTGCCCATGCGTTGAGTCAGGAGGAAATTAGCAATGTTCAATCCGGCATCTCAATGGGCATCGTTGCTGAAACCCTGAATTCTGGTGAGATCATTTTGACGCCTTCGGCGATG
>CAZAZB010000106.1:0-7515 GCA_964489485.1 uncultured Pseudomonadales bacterium
CGAGAATAGCCTTCAGAGCCAAATACCCTTGCCCTTGAATATCGCGCTCGATGCGCTTCGCGACAGAAACAATATGATCAGGCTGGAGATACCCATCAAGGGTGATGCTGATGACCCCGAATTTAATTTTGACGATGCAATTCGCAAGGCATTGGCCAAGGGTGTGAGTAAAGGCGCGATGACCTATCTCACCTTCGCACTACAGCCCTATGGCGCGCTTCTCACCGTTGCTAAAATGGCAGGGGAAGAAGCCTCACGTGTCCGGCTCAAACCTGTGGGTTTTCAGGAGGGGGTGAGCGATCTTGATGAAACAGAGCGAGACTATCTTGCAAAAGTTGCCGCCATATTGCGCGAACGCCCTAAAGTTGCCGTGAAACTTTGTGGGGTTGCTGTGGTTCAGGATCTTGAAGTTTATCGGCAGGCACAATTAGGTAAAGCGCCAACCTCGACAATGCCGAGGGAGGCCACTGAGGACGCTGCGCCAGTCTCTGAGGAAGAGATTGTTTATCTAACGGTGTTAGCCCAGGTGCGAGCGTCTACTGTCAAAGACTATCTTGTTAACACGCATGATTCAGATGCGAGCCATCTGGTCAGTTGTAAACCGACCGTCAGCCTGGACAAGACAAACGAACAACCCAGGACAGATATGCTTATTTGAGTCGTGGTGCCGGAATTGTGCAAATTTGGGTGACGGTGATAAGGTGAAATAATAGTTGAATAATACGTGAGTAATCAAGTATTATTCATGTATGAATAAAGAGAATATATCGTCCCAAGCCGAACCAACCATACTACAATTTCTGGAAACTGCAGCCGCCCTTGAGCGTCGTCTTGATAGTGCGCTGTCATGTACCAGGGGTGTTAGTTTTAGTGAATACCGGTTACTCCGTGCGCTTTCCAAAGCAGGTGGTGGACTTCCCAGGGTTGAGTTGGCCAACTCGGTTGGTCTTACCGCGTCGGCTGTTACTCGTGCCTTGAAGCCTCTAGAGAAAATTGGCCTCGTCACCACTCAAAAAAATGATCGCGATGCGCGGCAAAGCCTCGCCGTTATTACCGCAGCAGGGCATGAGCTACTCAGTGACGCCACTGGCATCTTGCATGATGTATTCAATGAGTTACCCATCAACTCTTTGAGCGACAACAAAATCTCTGAGTTTCAACATCGATTGTCTGAACTGAGGAGGGTCTGATGGACAGTTTCTCGGTCTGAGGTTTATTTACCCACCCAATTTTCTATTCTTAGCCCGGGTACACGATCAAATTCGCGAGTATTGTTTGACACCAGTATTAACCCCTGGCTTCTTGCGTGTGCAGCAATCATTAAATCGTAGGCACCAATAGCCTTCCCTTTCAGTTCTGTCTTCAACTGACCAAATTGCCTTGCAGCACTTTGGTCAAAATCCAAAACATCCAGCCGGCCGATGAAGCCTTCTACAACCTGCAGATTCCTGGTTGAATTTATTGAGTTTTCTGCACCGTAGATCAACTCACCGAGTGTCATTGTGGATATGCAGATTTCGCCGTGATGAATATTGAACATTCTTTTAACTTCGAGAGGTTTTCGTTTCATCGTGTAGATTGAAATATCGGTATCGAGCATGTACTTAATCATCAAATGGCTCTCGCTCTTGCGATCTTGGCTGATCTCGCTCAATCAGAAAGTCCGTGGAAACACCCGGTTCGTTAAACCACATATCCCAGGATTCATTAACAGGTGAGATAATTCTGGAATTTCCCACTGAGACGACTTCTACTTCTTTGACATTCTCTGGGAATGCCACAGCCTTGGGCAACCTTACAGCCTGGCTCTGATTCGACTTAAAAATCCTGGTTTGTGTCATATTTCGGCACTCCTACTGTTGGATATACACAGTGTATATCCAACAGTAGGCGTGTCAAGCGGAAGAGGTGAATGTATCAGGCGGCGTTCAACCCCAGGGAGGTGCCAGAATCTGGTGATTACAGGGAAGGGTATCGTTATCCCGGAATTGATTCAGTTTTGTTGGAGCAGGGTATTACATCTGCGTCAGATGACGTTACTTTCCCGCAGATCATCGATCTCGCTCTGTGTGTAGCCCATTGATTGGAGAACTTCATCAGTATGTTCTCCCAATTGTGGTGGTCCGCGATGCACTGTGGGCCCATCTTCGTTGGCAATATAGCCTGCCTTCACCACAGTAATTACTTTTTTGTTATCCATGGGCGAAGGCATGGTTTCGAAAACACCACGACCTTCAAATTGCGGATCATCCATGACCTCTGGCAGGGTTCGCACTTCAGAGACGGGAATTCCCCGGGCGGCGAGATGTTCCAACCAATAGCTTGTGGTTTGGGCTTGTAGTGCATCGCTCAAAAATTTGAAAACCAGAACGGGATTTTTCACGCGACCCTTTGGTGTGTTGAATTCAGGTGTCTGAAATTCTTCAACACGGTCCAGCGCCGTGAAGAGCTTCTCGATCTGGGGTTGTCGAATCGCGGTGATCTGTACAAAACCATCTTTTGTCGGGAAGACGTTCGCCGTCGGCTGACCCGTAGGCGATGCATTGCCGATCAATCCGACCAGCATCCCCTGATTTAGATAGTTAGAATACTGTGCAGCCTGCATGACTATAGCCGTATCCATCATGGCAACATCGAGTCGTTGGCCTTGTCCCGTTTTCGCCTTTCTGTAGAGTGCTGCAGAAATAGCAAATGCGGTATTAAGCGATGTGCCCATATCAACAGGCATAAAACCGGTTCTGGTTGGACCTGTCTCTGCGTGCCCTGTCTGGGACATCATCCCGGACGACGCTTGTATGGCTCCATCGTAGGCTGCCTGACCTGCCTTGGGACCATTCTGCCCATAGCCAGTGACGGAGCAGTAAATAAGATCGGATTTCACCTGGGTAAGATCCTCAAATCCTAATCCCATACGTTCCATGGTGCCCGCTTTAAAATTTTCCACGACCACATCAGCATCTGCAACTAACTTTTTCACAATGCTGACGGCAGCAGGCGATTTCAGGTTTAAAGTGATGCTCTTCTTGTTCAGGTTCATTCCCATGAAAGAAGGTGACATACCAGGATGCGCACCTGAATTCATGATGCCGCGCGTCTGGTCGCCGGTGCCTGGCTGTTCTATCTTGATAACATCTGCGCCCAACAGCGCAAGTTGCATGACACCGAAAGGGCCCGCAAGCACCTGGGTAAAATCGATAATTCGAATACCTTCAAAAGCGGCTGTCATTATTTTCGTTTCCTTTTGCCTGACCTGCTGACCAGCAATGGTTATCCGTGATTGGTGTTCAATGCGCTAGAAAATAGAATAGCCACCATCGATCAGAAAATTTTCACCCGTGTGATAGCCGCTCGCATTGCTCATGATGTAAACAGCAACCGCCGCGAAATCCTCTGGCTGACCCCACCGGCGCATGGGAATTCGGGGAATAACATTTTCCGTGAATTTGTCCCAACTGAATGCGCCCTCTGTCATGGCGGTTTCAATCCATCCTGGCAGTATTGTGTGGGCAGTGACGCCATACCTTGCGTATTCCACTGCAAGTGCCTTGATCATAGAAATCAGACCACCTTTTGTTGCAGCATAATGTTGTCCCTTTGCCTGCCCGGATAGTGCTGCGAGGCTAGCTGTGCCAACAAGCCTGCCGAATGCATCTTCTTTACCTGCACGTTCCCGCATGTGTTTGGCAGCGTACTTAAAGGTGTAGAACACGCCGTTAAGATTGACATCGATAATCTTGTCCCACTCTTCTTTCTCGATATCGTCGAATCGATTTCCTCTGGAACCGATCCCGGCATTGGCAAAACAGCCGTCAACACGACCATGATTTTTCAACGTTGTCGTGAAGGCTGCTTCTACCGCTTGTTGATCAGAGACATCACATTTTAATGCCGTCACCTTCGGTCCATGCTTTTTCAAAACCTCTATTGCAGCTTCATTCTTTTCTTCGTTAGTCCCCCAGATACAAACTTCGCAACCATGTTGTGCCATTCCCTCTGCCATACCGAGCCCAATACCCCCATTACCGCCCGTGACTAATGCAACGCGCCCTGTTAGGTCAAACAAATTACTCATATGGTCTACTCATTTATCTATTAGAAATTTCAATGGAATCAATACTTGATTAGTGATTCCTGTCATATTCGAGCATAGCAAATTCAGGCTACCCAAAACCACTGTTCGGCACTGGGCCGCCAGCACAGCCGCTCGGAATTATCCTTCAGATTCCGAAAAGGGTGTTAGTTCCAGTACTTGTCCTTAAGCAAACGCTTATATAATTTTCCAGTAGGGTGTCGAGGCAGTTCTGCCTGAAAATCAATGGTTCGAGGACATTTGATATGTGAGATCTGTTGTCGCACGTAGGCGATGAGTTTTGCTTCGAGTTCAGGTCCAGCATCTTCCATTGATGTCGGCTGAACCACGGCTTTCACTTCCTCACCGAAATCCTCATTGGGTACACCGAAGACCGCAACATCGATGACGTCGGGGTGTGTGATCAGAGCATTTTCTGCTTCCTGGGGGTAGATATTGACGCCACCGGAGATGATCATGAAGGATTTCCTGTCCGTTAAATACAGGAATCCTCCTTCATCCAGATAGCCAATGTCACCCAGAGTGGACCAACCCTGCTGCGTCCTGGAAGAGCTTGTCTTGTCTTCATCGTGGAGGTATTCAAATTTGCCGCCCCCTTCAAAGTAGACGCTGCCTATTTCACCGCTGGGCAGGTCATTGCCATTGTCATCAAGGATATGTAGTTTGCAATTATTCGTAATTCGGCCAACGGATCCTTTGTGTTGCAGCCATTCTTCTGACGTAATGGCGGTAGACCCGTTTCCCTCTGTTCCGGCATAGTATTCGTAAAGGATCGGACCCCACCAATCAATCATCTGTTCCTTCACGGCAATAGGGCAGGGCGCTGCAGCATGAACTGCAAACTTGAGGCTGCTGATATTGTATTGCAGCCGTGTTGCCTCAGGGAGTTTCAACATCCGAACGAACATGGTCGGAACCCACTGGCTATGCGTAATCTGATACTGCTCGATGAGATTCAGTGACGCCTCTGCATCGAAATTTTCCATCACGATACAAGTACCACCATATCGTAGTACGTTCATGTTAAATCCTAGCGGCGCTGCATGGTAAAGAGGCGCGGGTGACAGGTAAATGGATTTCGTGTCAAATTGATATCGATCTTTTGCCGGTACGAAAGCGGGTATTTCCTCGCCCCAGGGCGTCTCTATTAGCGGCTTCTTAACCCCTTTGGGGCGTCCCGTTGTGCCGGAAGAATAGAGAAGGCTCTGACCATAGGACTGATCAGCAATAGGTGAAACGGGCATCTTGCCGAGTGCTTCCTCGAATGAAGCAACGCCGTCTACAACACCGCCGATCATGAAACACTCAGGGCTATTGACCAGCTTGTCTTTGAATGCGATGAAAGTATCGCTTAGCTGTGAGGAGGTAATGAGAAGACTGGCGCCACAGTCGTTAACAATATATTCAACCTCGTCTGCCTGTAGGCGATAACTGATGGCGGTGAAGTAGAGTCCTGCCCTGAACGCACCCCAGCAGATTTTCAAAAAATAAGGATGGTTTTCTAAACAAAGTGCGATCTTGTCACCGCGCTGAAGACCAAGATGGCGGAAAAGGTGAGCTATCTGATTGGACGATGCATCCAGTGCACCATAGGTCACTGATTCACCCGTTTGCGCCATCACATAGGCAAGGTGGTTGGGGTCAAAATTGGATGGATTCATAGATCAATCTGGCGGTGTAAGATAGTAGATTGGAAAATACCATTTCTGATCTGTTGCTGCGACTTTGGTTTGATACACATTTGACTAAATGTGCTTTGATCAAATGCACCTGGATGAAATGCGCAAGAGATATCTTCTGGCGGCTTAATTGTCAGGCGATGCAGAATGATCACTCATTGATTGAGTTTCGACTTCAATATTGGACCTGGACAGACGCAATCCGTATTCTGTTAACTCACTGGCAATAGGGTATCAACAATAAGAATGAATTCACCGAAAGCCGTTATTTTTGATCTTGGAAATGTTCTCCTAAACTGGGATGTAGACCTGATTATCAATTCACTTGACCTCGACCTAAAAGAATCAGCGATGCTCAGGGAGGAACTTTTTATGCATCAGGATTGGCTTGATATGGATCATGGGCTACTGACGGAGTCGATTGCTACGTCAATGATCTGTAATAGATCGGCGCTAAGTGAAGATTCTGTTGCCAGAGCACTGCTTGCTGCCAAAACATCTCTGCAACCCATCGCCGGTACAGTGTCACTTATGCAGGACATTGCAAGGTCAGGGATAGCAATGTACTGCCTTTCCAATATGTCCCGCGAAACCTATGAGCACATCAAAGAGAAAGATTTTTTCCAGATGTTCAAAGGAATTGTTATTTCGGGTATTGAGAGGTGCATGAAACCGGGTGAAGAGATTTTCCACCTCACCCTAAATCGATTTTCGCTGGTCGCCGTTGAAACACTATTTATTGACGACAGCATTGCGAATGTGGAGGCCGCGCAGCGCCTCGGTATCAATGGTTTTCACTTTAAGCGCACGACGGATTGCTACTTGGAATTAGAGCGAATTCTGTTCTAAGAAACTAACCTCTGTTTCATCTGGGCGTTCTTGTCGTCTTCAATCGCCACCCCTTACTATCTTGCGCTTGTGAATGGCTTCCAACGGACCAGAGGCAGGATATTCATCGGAACCTGATGGTTCGTTTTTTATAGGTGACAAAATTAAAATTCAGGCATACTCTTGTCTGAATTGTCCTATCAGCCATGGGCTGGCTGATAGGAATACTTTTTTATCACAACGAAACAGCAGTCATCGCTGTTGCACAGGAACAGGAGTATCTATCGTGACTCAGTCATACGATGTAGTGATCGTGGGTGGTGGTGCCGCAGGCATTACGATCGCAGCGGCGCTGAATAAGCGAAATAAAAACCTCACTGTCGGTCTGATTGAACCCAGCGAGGTTCATTATTATCAACCGGCACTTACCCTGGTTGGTGCCGGAGAACAGACTGTTGCGCAGAACACGAAACTTGAAGCACATCTGATTCCGGACAATACAACCTGGATCAGGGAAAGCGCAACGGGTTTTGAAGCAGAAGAGAATCGCGTTCTGATAGAAAATGGTGACCCGGTGGGTTACGACTATCTCGTTGTATGTCCTGGCTTGAAATGTGATTGGGACAAGATCGAAGGTTTGAGTGAGACGCTCGGTAAAAATAATGTCAGTTCCAACTACAGCCCGGAATATGCGGCTTATACCTGGGAGTGCATTCAGACACATACAGCAGCTGATGGCCCCGCAGTATTCTCGCAGCCGCCCATGCCGATCAAATGCCCGGGCGCACCACAGAAGATTGTTTATCTGGCTGCCGACTATTTTAAGAAGCAGCGCAGAAATACCGAGGTTATTTTCCATACTGCAACGCCTGGCATTTTCGGCGTACCTTATTTTGCCAGAGCACTCGATAAGCAGAT
>CAZAZB010000106.1:7615-11092 GCA_964489485.1 uncultured Pseudomonadales bacterium
CAACGCCTGGCATTTTCGGCGTACCTTATTTTGCCAGAGCACTCGATAAGCAGATTGAACGACATCATGTCAATTTCAACAAGCAATCTAATCTGACAAAAGTCGATGGTGAAAACCGGATAGCAACCTTTACAAATGCAGATGGAGAAGCTGTGGAAGTTAAGTTTGGCATGTTGCATGTCACGCCACCGCAGTGCGCGCCAGACTTTATCCGTGAGAGTGCTCTTGCCGATGAAGGCGGCTGGGTGGATGTAGACAAGAACACACTTCAGAGCACAAAGTATCCTAATGTATTCGGTTTGGGTGATGTCACCAATACACCGAATTCAAAAACAGCGGCTGCGATCCGAAAGCAAGCACCTGTCGTGCTCGATAATATACTGGCGTTAAAAGCAGGCCAGGAATTGACGGCCAGTTATGATGGATACGCGTCCTGCCCACTCACAACCGCCTATGGTGAAATGATGCTGGCAGAATTTCGATATGCCGGTCAGGTTACGCCAACGATTCCACTATCTCCCAGGGTACCGAGACGTAGCTATTGGTACATTAAAAAATGGGGACTTGCGATGCTCTACTGGAATTTCATGCTAAAAGGCTATGAGGGAGACGTTGCGCATAATATTGATTTTGTCGAGGATGATGGTTCCCCAGGCTAAAGACGTCATGAGCCAGGGGTGTTTACAGAATAGTTGGTGGCGGTAGAGGTTAAGGTGTCCAGTGTGGTCGGACCCTGTCAATCGACTGGTTGGTTCAAGGATACCAACAAATGCGGGTAAGATTAATTTAAGGGCATGAATATGAATACAATCCAATTAGCACGTTCAGTTTTGCTTCTCCTGGCCATTTTATCGGTCGCACAAACCCAGGCTGACACACCGAAGGTGAGCATTGGTAATGGCGAAAAAAACTGGATTCAGGTGGAGGGAGTCACCCGGGAAGGGTCAACCCTGGTATTTTCGGAGGTGCAGATTGATGGTAATGGCTGGCTTGTCATGCATCCTTTTGAGGATGGCGCACCTAATGGCGACAAGTATGTCGCACTAACTTACCTTGAAGATGGCAAGAACATTGATGTGAATATTGACGTCCTCAAAGGGGTTAGCAAGGGAGAAAAGTTCATTGTCATGCTGCACAGGGACGTCAATGAAAACAAGGTGCTGGATTTTGTATTTGTCGATGACGTCAATGTATTAGACCGTGCTGTATTCGAAGGTAGCACCATGATCGGTCATGTGATCGGCGCACCCTGATTGTTTTGTCTATGGACTGAGGCAGGTGGTGATGTGGCATCTGTATGGACCACCTTCCCAGGCTGTTTTTACAAGATTCATTCCATCTCGATCCGGCAATACAGGTTTTCTGGATGTTGGTCGATATTCTGCCTACAGCCATTATGCCTGTGGTGAAAACGAAAGGGTCCCCGCATTATTCAGTATAAGAATCGAAACGATAGTTCCGCTCGATGGCCTGGAGATGCCTACAAGTTCTCACTTCGGTTTATTGAAATGTTCCACCATGTCAGGAGAACTGTGACAGATAGAATTTAAGGAGAATGTCTGATGACTGACCGACCATTTCTGATCGAAAGACTAGATCATCTTGTATTGCGCACCAGAAACCTGAATCGGCTATCAGGATTTTATCAGTTATTGGGTTGTACGGTAGAACGCGATCTTCGTGACAAAATGGGCATGCTGCAGTTACGTCTTGGTTCCTCGATGATTGATCTGCTGGAAGTGAATGACAAGGGTGATCACGGCGGTGCCGCTTCGACGGTGGATGGCCGCAACCTGGATCATTTTGCAGTGCGCGTTGATCCATTCGATGAACAAGCTATTCTTGATTTTTGTGCGCTACACAACATTGAGGCAAAGTCACTACCCTTTCCCATGTTTGGTGCCGACGGGTTCGGACCGGCGATTTACATTAAAGATCCGGACGGCAATCGATTGGAATTAAAGGGACCACCTAACGAAGACCAGACACCTCCGGTATTTCGTGAAACTCGATCATAGGAGACGGAAATAAAATACTGTCCAGATTCTAAACCGGTTTGGATCCCGTGGACTCATTAGATCCGATTATTGGTGGTTGAAAGCTTCATATAGCGCCAACTCGTTATTCATCCGCTGCCTCATCTTTTCCACGAACTGTCCGAGTCGGATATCACCTTTAAGTGATTCAAGATTTGGGTCTTCCTCAAAGTCCACGGACTGGTATGCCCAACCACCTTCTACAGCAGATTGCAGCCGGTCAAGCGCTTCATCGGATCTGCCCAGTAATGTCAGTATGTGGACATCTTCGATGCCTGAGGTAAAGCCGGTGGTTTGCATTTTGCGTGAACGGCTTATATGGGCCAATGCGGCAGTGAGTATCACTTCCGCCTCTTCATATCGGTTGGTTTTTTGCAGTGCTTGACCGAGCCTCCGGGCTGCCAACAAAGTGTTATCCGTTATTTTTATCGGATCGGTGAGACTCAGGCCTGGAATGTCATCAAGTATGTTGATGACTTGTTGCCAGCTCTCTACACAACTTAGTGCTGTGGCAAATTGGCCCTTACGATATAACCAGGTTGGACCTTTGTTCACCTGTTTGTCCTTCAGTAACTCGACGGCTTTATTGCAATCACCGTCAATCAGAGGTAACGCGAGTTTCGCATCGAAGTCATTAGGATACTTTTTTAGATGATTAAGGTAGCAATGACGAGCGGCGATCTTGTCCCAGAGTTGGTATCGCATATCACAAAATCGCCGCTGTCCACCCATAGATTCTGGATCAGCATCCAGCTCCTTGTGTGCATAGTAAAGCGCCTTGCCGGGTTGGCCCATCTGTAATGTCCACCGACTAAGATAGGCATAGTTTGCGGGAATTTCCGGGTCTCGCCGAATGAGTTCTGTCACAATGGCTATTGATTCTTCAGCTTTGCCGTTAGCCCAAAGGATAATGGCAAGTGAGGCCTGGTAAAGTCCCTTATATGGATCCAGTTCTACTGAATGTCTAGCGAGTGGCACTGCGCCATCGTAGTCGGATTGTAGATAGTGCCACATGGCGTACATACTCATCGCTTCTGCGTTACTTGGCGCTATCTTGAGTGCTCTTTCAAGAATAGTTTTTGCAGACTCAAAATCCCGCGTTTCGATGGCGTTTCGGGCCAGCAGCAGGTGAGCGTCAACAAGAAGAGGGTCAAGGTTTAGGGCGATGTCGACCTGTTCTTTGACCTGTGCGCGAGCATTCTCCCGCGCCGTCGCGTCAATGGGTGCCTGGCTAATAAAGGTTTTTGCCAGTGCGGCATAGGGTGGCGCATATCCTGGGTCAATTTTGATGGCTTCCTTAAAGTATCTAATGGCGTTGGTGCGACCGGTACTGGTTGATTTGTTGTGATTCTCCTTACCCCTGAGTAACGCTTCATAGGCTGCTGGATTGGGTTGATACCTGTTCCGGAGACTTTTATTGCCGACGAGGAGTTCACTGTTC
>CAZAZB010000107.1:0-11078 GCA_964489485.1 uncultured Pseudomonadales bacterium
ATAAGGGTCCTGCCCCAATATCACGACCTTGACCTTATCCAGCGGTGCCATATTCAACGCTGCAAAAAACTCTGCCCCCTTTGGGTAGATGGTTTTACCCTGTTGCTTCTGATCTTTCAGGAACGCTTTCAGTGCCACCATATAGGGCTTATCAAATTCCGGTGCCAACTCCGCAAGCCAACCCGGTTCAATCTGAATATCCGAGGATTCGACCATCAGCCTGTTATTGTCTCGTTCGCATGTGAGGGAACAAAATGACATCCCGAATAGAAGGGGAATCTGTTAGCAGCATCACCAATCTGTCGATACCAACGCCCTCCCCTGCTGTCGGAGGCATCCCGTATTCGAGTGCCGTAATGTAATCTGCATCATAGTGCATTGCCTCTTCATCACCGGCTTCTTTGGCAGCTACCTGTGCCAAGAACCTTTCCGCCTGGTCCTGCGCATCATTCAACTCAGAAAATCCGTTAGCAATCTCTTTGCCCATGATGAACAGCTCAAATCGATCGGTAAGATCTCGATTGTCATCATTACGCCTCGCTAGAGGCGACACTTCAAGAGGATGTTGTGTGATAAATATGGGCTGTTCGATCTTGTCCTCAACCAGCGCGTCAAAAATCTCCATCACCACCTTGCCTAGTCCCCAATTGTCATCCACCTCAACACCCACTGATTTAGCCAGTTCCTTCGCTGAATCAGCCTCCTCAAGATCAGCCGGATTAACCTGTGGATTAAATTCCGCTATGGCCGCTGCCATTGTCAGTCGCTTGAAGGGCCTACCAAAATCAATCTCCACATTCTGGTAAGTGAATTCTGTGGTTCCTAATACCGATTGCGCCAGGGTTCTGAACATGTCTTCTGTCATGTCCATCAGGTCGTTGTAATCCGCGTAGGCCCAGTAGAATTCGAGCATGGTGAATTCCGGACTGTGCTTGGTTGACACACCCTCATTGCGAAAATTACGGTTAATCTCATAGACTCGCTCGAAGCCTCCCACGACCAGACGCTTCAGATTTAGCTCCGGTGCCACTCTTAAATACATATCCGCATCGAGCGCATTGTAGTGTGTCGTAAACGGAGTCGCAGTCGCACCACCCGGTGTTGGCATCATCATGGGTGTTTCAACTTCCATAAAGTCTCGGTCATTAAAATATTGACGAAGACCATCAACAATCTTGGTACGGCGAATGAAGACCTCCCGGCTATCCTCGTTGACCATCAGGTCAAGGTATCTTTGTCGGTAGCGCGTTTCTGTATCGGTCAGGCCTTTATGCTTTTCTGGCAGAGGCCTTAGTGATTTAGTTAGCAAACGAATGCGAGAAACCTTGACAGACAGTTCGCCCTTATTGGTCTTCATTACGATGCCCTGGGCGCCGACAATATCACCGATATCCCAATGCTTGAACGCGTCATAGGCTTCATCTCCCACATCGCTTTCACGCACATAAAGCTGGATACGGCCGGAAACATCCTGCAAGGTCACAAAGCTCGCCTTACCCATCATCCTGCGTAGAACAATGCGACCGGAAACTGCTGTACTCACTGCTTCCTCTGCCAGTTCCTCTTTGCTTCTGTCGCCAAAGTCATTGTGTAGCACTATCGCCTCATGCTGACGCCTGAAATCATTTGGAAATGGATTTCCTTTCGCGCGCAGTTCGTCCAGTTGCGCCTTTCGCAGGGCGATGATCTGGTTTTCATCCTGCTCAATTTCCGGATTTTCTGTTTCAGCCATGATCTTTCTTCTTGGTGATGACGACTTATTCGTCTTTAGGTTTTATGTGTTGATCGTAAATACTGTCGAAGGTCTCGCTATAGACCTTGTTTCAGGCTTGCCTCGATAAATGGATCCAGATCTCCATCGAGAACCGATTGCGTGTTTGAGGTTTCGATATTTGTTCGTAGATCCTTGATCCGTGCCGAGTCCAGGACATAGGAACGGATTTGGCTACCCCAGCCTATATCGGACTTATTGTCTTCAATTTCCCTCAAATCTTCTTTCCGCTTCAGATCTTCCATCTCGTACAACTTGGCTTTTAACTGCTTGATCGCCTGATCTTTATTCTTATGTTGCGATCGCTGATTTTGGCATTGCACAACAAGGCCGCTAGGCAGGTGTGTCAACCGGATCGCCGATTCTGTTTTGTTCACATGCTGTCCGCCCGCACCACTGGCGCGATAGGTATCAATCCGAACCTTGGACATGTCGAGATCTATCTCGATGTCATCATCAAGTTCGGGTGAAACAAAAATCGATGCAAAAGATGTGTGGCGTCGACTGCCCGAATCGAATGGCGACTTTCTAACCAGGCGATGAACACCTGTTTCCGTCCTTAACCAGCCAAAGGCATAGTCGCCCTGAAAGTGAATGGTTGCACCCTTTATCCCGGCTACGTCGCCGTCAGACATTTCGACAATTTCTGTTTTGAAGCCTTTACGTTCACCCCAGCGCAAATACATACGCAATAACATATTCGCCCAGTCCTGCGCCTCGGTTCCACCAGAACCGGACTGAATATCCATAAAGGCGCTGTTAGCGTCCATATCACCGGAGAACATGCGCCGAAATTCAAGACCTTCCAACCGCTCATTTAAGTCCTGCAGGTCACTGGTTGCTTCATCCAGCAGCGATTGATCCTGTTCTTCTTCCGCCAGTTCAACAATATCGGCGAGGTCAATGAGGCCTGAGTCCAGCTTATCAATTGTCCCGACAATCGTTTCAAGCAAAGACCGCTCTTTACCTAACTTCTGCGCGTATTCAGGTTGATCCCAGATTTTTGAATCGGCCAGCTCTAGCTCGACCTCTGTCAGCCGCTCTTTCCTGTCCTCATAGTCAAAGATACCCCCTGAGCACTTCAGTGCGATCTTTCAGTTCCTTGATTTGGGTATTGGCGGGATTGGTCTCTAACATTTATCTATCTTGATCTGTTGTTACAGTGTGAAAAATGGGCACGATGTTCAAATATCGTGACGCCGCATTGTAAACCAATGATCAATGGCTCGCTAGACAAGCCTGATTCATGAAATGCAGTATTTAGTTTCCCAGATGGACAAGTATTGAGTTAGCATCGGAACAACCGCCCTGAAAAAGAGAGACTACTGCCATGTTGCTAAATTCCCTTGAGATAACCCGGTCCGAATTTGAAGCGGGCACCGGTTGGCAAATTAAACCGGAAGGCGCCTGCAAGGGTGATATCTGTATCCCATTGAAATCACCACCCGGCGACACGATCAATGTAGAGGCACTGGCCAGTGATATGAACCTGCCGCTGGCATCGGAGCCAGAACAAAATATCTGGGCACTGGGACCCGAGTCAATTGGTGGTCGCGCTCTAACAACAGTAGAGGCACCAAATCTGACATTACCGGATCTTGATGGCAAACTGTTTGAGCTTTCCAGCCTCAAGGGCAAGAAAGTTGTCGTATACGCCTGGGCACCCTACTGAGGATGTAATGCACACCTGCCCGTGTGGCAGGCACTTCGTGAAGAATTTGCACCGCAAGGTTTTGAACTGGTCACTGTCGGGCTTGATACCCTGGGGGCGGAAGGTTGCCGCATGTACATCGATGCTGCAAAACCAAATCATCCTTCCCTGATCGACCAACACCATGCCATGGCGGAATTGTTTGGCGTGGTGAATATACCCGAGGCCATCTGGATTAATGAAGATGGCATGATTGTTCGCCCGGCTGAAGCGGCACCTCCGCCTCCTGTTGATGGCGCAGCGCCTGCGCTTAATCCTCCGCCGGAGATGCCACAACACATGCTGGATATAATGGGCGAGGCGGTGAAGATTCAAACCAATCCTGACGCCTATCATGCGGCGCTTAAAGACTGGATCGAAAAGGGTAACGACAGTGAATACGCGCTGGATCCTGATGCTGTCATCGCAAGATCCCAGCCAAGGGATCAGCAAAGTGCCCTCGGACATGCACATTTTGAACTGGCATCTCATCTGGAGTCCGAAGGACACCATACACTTGCTATCAAGCATTTCAGGGAAGCGCATCGGCTAGTCCCCGATAGCTGGACATTCCGGCGACAGGCATGGTCACTAGAGAAGGTCGGCGATGGTCCTTTTGCCCGGTTCTGGCAAGGACCTGTTGATGGTGAAGATTGGCCCTATGAGGGCGATTGGTTGAGTGATATCCGCAAAGAAGGTGCTGAAAACTACTACTCAACCTGGAAGAACTGATAACGATATGAGATCGCAGGCTCTGTCAATGAGTCCAGGTCACTGACAATCAGCCATAGGGTAAAGAAGCCGCTGGTTTGGTCGATATCTACTGAGAGATCTCACTAAAAGCGATTCAATGTGACCGACCTGTTCGTTGGGCGCCAACCCATATTCGATAAAAACCTGGACATCTACGCCTACGAGCTACTATTTCGAGCCGGGCAAGAGAATCGGGCGCTTGTAATGGATGGCGAAAAGGCCACCGCCCAGGTACTCGTCAATACATTCGCTGAATTCGGTATCGATCACATTGTCGGCAAGCAACTGGCGTTCGTCAACTTCACTCGAAAGTTTCTCCTGGACGAAGCGGGTCCGCCCATCCCTCCGGATCGGGTCGTGGTGGAAATTCTTGAAGATGTACTCATCGATGAAGCATTAATCGATGCTGTTTATCGCCTCCGTTCGGACGGCTTTATCATTGCTCTTGATGATTTTGTCTATCACGACAAATGGCTACCGCTTCTGGAAATCGCGGATATTGTAAAGCTGGATGTCCTGGACCTTAGTCTTGAGGAAACAAGGCGCCATCTGGAGCACCTCAAACCATTCAGAGCAAAATTACTCGCCGAAAAAATAGAAACCGAGAACGAATTTGAAGTGTTTAGAGATATGGGCTTCGACTATTTTCAGGGCTTCTTCCTGGCAAAACCGCGCGTAATTTCAGGCAAAAAGATCCCGTCCAATCATCTTGTGGCGCTGAAATTGATCACCGCACTGCAAAAACCGGATGCTGATTACCATGAAGTCGAGAACATTATCTGTATGGATGCGAGTCTCAGTTTTCAAATCTTACGGCACATTAATTCAGCATTTATTGCGCTACCCAGTCGGGTCAATTCAATACACCAGGCGATTGTTTACCTGGGCTTAAAAGAAACAAAACGTTGGGCAACGCTTATCGCCATGTCATCATTTGATGAACGGCCCGCAGAGATCCTTGGAACAGCACTTGTGCGCGCAAAGACCTGTGAACTGATGGCTGAAGCAGCCGGGCTTGATAATCTGGAAATTTATTTTACCCTGGGTTTGTTTTCCGTCCTGGACTCCCTACTTCAAATCCCCATGGAAGAGCTGTTAGAGAAACTACCGCTGGAGGCAGAATTGAAATTGGCATTACTTGGCGAACACAACTGCCTTGGCCGATCACTGGAGTGTGCAATGTCTTATGAGAATGACGCCTATTCTGACCTTAAATTCATGTCCCTGTCAGCAACCGACCTACAGTCGGTCTACTTGCAGGCGGTAAGCTGGTCGATACAATCCAGTGCGGGATTGTGGTAGCTCGAAGATCACAAAACTGCACTCGCCAAAACATTCAACCGAGCGGCAATGATCTACTGAATTTTATTTCCTTCAAACTAAAGTGGGACTCGATATCCTTGACCCCGGGAAACCTGAGGATTCGCTGCATGCTCAATTCAGAAAAATGATCCATGCTCCGGGTAACAACCTTTAGCAGATAGTCATAGGCGCCGCTCATTGCATGGCACTCTACAATGTGCTCCTCGCGCGCCACGCTCTCAAGAAACTGTTGCGTTGCTTTTTCATCCTGTTTGCTTAGGGACACTTGAACAAATGCCGTGACTTGTAGGCCAAGCAAACGCTGATCCAGGCATGCCGAATATCCTGTGATGACGCCTGACTCTTCTAATTGCTTGGTTCGCCTGAAGCAGGGAGACTCGGATAGACCAATCTTCTCTGCCAGTTCAACATTGGATATTCGACCCTCCGATTGGAGGATCTGCAAGATGTCTCTTTCAGACTTACTGATCGACATAGAAGCATTCCACCTAAATATATAATAATTTAGCAAGAATACACCATAATAGCATCTTTTTGTGAGGTAGAAAGAAGAAAAATACCCGTATTGGCATTGTAAACTAGTAACCAAACTCTGCTACCGGATGCAACCTGGCATCAGGTAATGCCTTGTGGCGGACATACCGCTAGCCACACACACCGCTAGCCACACAGCTTGATGCAGTGCATAAAACCGAAAGTTTACCGAGGATGGAATCATGGTCGATTTATTTGAGAACCCAATGGGTTTAGATGGGTTCGAATTTGTTGAGTTTGCAGCGGCAGAAGAAGGCATCCTCGAACCCGTATTCGAGACCCTTGGATTTAGCCGTGTGGCCAAACACCGCTCAAAGAATGTGCATCTCTGGCGTCAGGGCGGTATCAATCTCATCACCAACTATGAACCCAATACACCCGCCGCTTTCTATGCTGAAGAACACGGACCCTCTGCCTGTGCAATGGCATTCCGTGTAAAGGACGCGGCAAAAGCATACCAACGCGCTCTGGACTTAGGGGCACAACCCATTGATGTCCCTGTTAGCCCTATGGAACTTAAACTCCCTGCTATCAAGGGTATTGGCGGCGCGGTTCTCTACCTCATTGATCGCCACGATGAACGCGCCACTCTCTATGACATCGACTTCGAGTATCTGGACGGTGCAGACAAGAACCCTGAGGGGTGTGGTTTCTATGAAATTGACCATCTGACACACAATGTTTATCGCGGTCGAATGGACTACTGGGCAGGCTATTACGAGAAGCTGTTCAACTTTCGTGAGATACGCTTCTTCGACATCAAGGGTGAGCATACTGGCTTGCAATCCAAAGCAATGACCGCGCCGGACGGTAAGATACGCATTCCTCTTAATGAAGAAGCAGGCGGCAATGGTCAGATTGAGGAATACCTGATGGCATACAATGGCGAAGGCATCCAACATATTGCGTTTATTTGCGATGACATTTTGGCCTGCTGGGATCGCCTTGAGAAAATCGGCATGAAATTTATGACGCCACCCCCTGAAACCTACTACGAAATGCTGGAAGAACGCTTGCCAGGGCACGGCGAGCCGATTGATGAACTGCAGAAAAGAGGAATCCTTCTGGATGGGTCAACCGAAAACGGTGAGCCACGGCTACTGCTGCAAATATTCTCCGAAAATCTGGTTGGCCCTATTTTCTTTGAATTTATTCAGCGGAAGAAAGACGAGGGCTTCGGAGAAGGCAATTTCAAGGCGCTGTTCGAATCCATGGAGCGAGACCAGATTCGGCGTGGTGTTCTGGAAGTGTCCGAGGCACAATCTGCTTAAGTAAAAGACTGCTATTTCATAGCCGGAGACTGAGATGGAATTAAAACGCATTCACCATGTTGCCTACCGCTGCAAGGACGCCAAGGAAACAGTCGAATTTTATCAACGTACCATGGGTATGGATTTCGTGCTGGCAATTGCTGAGGACCATGTGCCTTCAACCAAGGCACCTGACCCCTACATGCATGTATTTCTTGATGCCGGGATGGGAAATGTACTCGCCTTCTTCGAACTTCCCAATTCGCCAGATATGGGCAAGGACCCACATACGCCAGAATGGGTACAGCATATTGCGTTTGAGTTGGAAAATATGACGGCGTTGAATGAAGCGAAGGATAATCTGGAGAAAGAAGGGCTTGACGTTCTTGGGCCAATCAATCACGGCATTTTTCATTCTATTTACTTTTTCGATCCGAACGGTCACCGGCTGGAATTGGTCGCCAATACCCAGACACAGGCAGAAATGGACACACTACATGAGGTAGCACCTGCCATGCTTGAAGAATGGAGCCAAACGAAAAGAGCCCCGCAACATGCTGCCTGGCTTCATAAGAAAGAATTTTCAGAGTCTGCTACGTGAAAATACCAGCATGCAAAAACTCACCCAGTCGCAGAATCAGAGTGACACAATACGCAACGGTGTAATTGATCTATGTGAGAAAAGTAACAACCAGCAAAACAAGCACACAGAGATAAGCGGTTTCGGCAACCATCAGGATGACCGGTAGCCAGCCAACCACCGCCAGTTTCTTTAGTGACGTCTTAATACCAAGACCGGCAATCGCTGAAACCAGGCACCAACGGGACAGGTCTGTCATTCCTGCCGCGACTTCTTTGGGTACAAATCCCAGGCTATTGATAATCACCAGGGCAACAAAGGCGACAAGAAATCCAGGCAACATTGGCGCTTTCGCACCCTCCTCTGCATTGCTCTTGCGAAACATGAAGGAAAACACCAGGACCACGGGCACAAGCATCGCGACCCGCATCAGTTTGACAATGGTGGAAACATCACCGGTTTCAGGAGAGATCATGAAACCCGCGCCCACGACCTGTGCGACATCATGAATGGTGCCACCCAGAAAAATACCGGCAGTAAAATTGTCCATATCAAGTAATGTGACCAGCGTCGGGTAAATAACCATTGCGACGGTGGACAGTGTTGTCACGCCGACAACCGTAAGAATCGTTCTCCGTTCACTCTCCTCGTCCTTGGGTAACACGAGCGACAATGCCATGGCCGCGGACGCACCGCAGATAGCGACTGCGCCGCCGGACAATAGACCTTGTTCGCGACTAAGCCCTAACATTCGTGCCACACCCCAACCAACCAATATGGTGCTGATAACGGCGCCAATGACCATAACGACTGGCAGAATGCCAAGATCGGTTACCTGATCCACGGTGATGCGGACACCCAGCAAGGCAACACCGAAGCGCAGGATCGATCGCGCGGTCAACTCAACACCCGGCAAACATCGTCCTTCTTCCGACAGGAAATTAAACGCCATGCCGAACAGCAATGCGTATAGCATTACCGGACCGCCATAGTGTTCCGATATAAAAGTTGACGCCAGCCCCAGCGTCACGCACGTCAAAACGCCCGGCATCCAATTAGTAATATTGTTTTTGGTCTGAAATAGCCACCTGTCAGAGTTCAAATTATCAATCCTGATCAAGAAATTCGATCTTGTTTTTTATGCGAGTTTAACCTAAATGGCAATGTCGCGGGCGGTAAGTCCCCATTGAATATCTTCAATTGCATGAAAGAAGATCAATGTAATTGACCCTCGTCAGTGTGAGCTCTCTTGTAATTCATATACTCCGACGCAAACCACTTATGGAGGCTAAATGAAGCAAATTTCTTATCTCGTCCTAACCACACTCATTCTCATGTCACAGAGCTCTTATGCTATCGATTTCAAAGGATCTCTCGGTGAAGGGAAATTAACCCGATATGTACCCCCTGTCTCGAATCCACTCTTTAATGAAACACCCTATATTACAACGGAAATTCGACCCATTTACTTACACAACCGTATACCACAAAACTTTGTCACTCAGGGAGGAACCATCGATATCCTTGCCGCTGAGATACGCATCGCCTTGAATGACCGCTGGGGCATCATCGCCACAAAGGATGGGTACGCTGACCTTAAGTTCGATGCTGTACTGCCCAATGAAACCGGCTGGGCAAACCTCTCGCTGGGCGTGAAGTACGCAGCTTTCTACGACCCAAAGGACAATTCGATCATCACAGTCGGGGCTGAATACGAGGCGCCAACCGGATCTTTGAAAACAGCAGGTATAAGCATGCAGGGTGGAGGCGACGGATTCCTGGACATGTTTGTCTCAGGCGCCAAGAATTATGGTCGGTGGGGATTGCAGGGCAACATTGGTTACAATCTCGCAATAGACTCAGATCACGACAGCTCGATGTTTCATGCCTCTGCCCATGTGGACTACATGGTAACTGAAGATTTTTTTCCGATGATAGAACTGAATACTTTTACTGTCACCAACAACGGTGATCGCTTACCTTTCGATTTCGAAGGTCTGGATCTCGTCAATTTTGGGAACCGGGATGCAGGAACGGTAACGACCATAGCATTGGGCGCAAGGTTCATTCTGTCCGACAAGGTCTCACTTGGCACGGCATACGAGTTCCCTATTTCCAGCCGTAAGGACATCATTGATTGGCGCTCTTATGTGGATCTAGTGATTACTTTCTAGAGAACAACAACCGCGAACACAAAAAGGGCTGTATTTTCGGCCCTTTTTTTTGATCACCCTTTTTTTATAGCACCGATGTCCAGGGTACAATCGGTAGATTCAATAATGAGCTGAGCCGTTTCCCTGCCACGATATCTATTGATATCCAACCGATAGGCTAATCGTAATTGTCGACGCTCTATTAATCGGTCATGGTTAAAAGCAATGGCATCAATCGAGTGCACGCTCTGGATGGGCCTCAGTTTAAGCTTTAGGTGCCGTTCGCCAACAATCCGCTGATCGAGCAGTTCAAATTCCCCGTCAAAAACCGGTTCGGGAAAACCCTGCCCCCATGGCGCTGCCTCCGCTACTTCCCTCGCTATCGATAGCGTTAGATCCTGTTCTATTTCACCATCACTGACAACAACCTGCTCCAGGTACTCTTCGGTTAGAAACTTACTGGCTTCGTTATTAAACAGTACCGCAAACTGCTCGTAGTGCGAAGGATCTATGCTCATCCCTGCTGCCATGGCATGCCCTCCGAACTTCACTAAAATACCCGGATTTTTTGCTGCGATATTGTCCAGCGCATCGCGCAAGTGCAGGCCGGGTATTGACCGCCCTGATCCCTTCAATTCATTATCACCAGATCTTGCAAAAGCGATAACAGGCCGGTGTAGCTTGTCTTTTATTCTCGATGCGATAATGCCAACAACGCCCTGATGCCAATCTTTATGATAGAGGCACACTCCCACCTGTGACGTTGCTTCATGCCGGAAAGCTTGTTGGATATGATGTTCCGCCTGCGCCTTCATTTCAGCTTCAATCTGCTTGCGTTCTGTGTTGATACTATTTAACCGTTCTGCCAGTTCCGTGGCTCTCTCTTTTTCTGCCAGCAGGCATTCGATACCCAGCGACATGTTCTCCAGGCGACCCGCGGCGTTCAGTCTTGGTCCAACCCCAAAGGCAAGATCCCGTGTGGTGATTTTTTGCCATTCTGCACCCGCAATATTCAGTAGTGCAT
>CAZAZB010000108.1:0-11041 GCA_964489485.1 uncultured Pseudomonadales bacterium
AGGCATCAAAACCTAACTGGCAAAGTGTATCCGCAACAAATCGATAATCCTGACGAGAGCCACTTTGCCAATTGCCACCATATAAAAAAATCACACTCGGGCGATTAGCTTTGTGATCCAGGTGTATGTAGCTATCATATTGATGTCGCGGACTCTCACCATAAGGGCTTTCTACAACCTGGTAGTGCCGCGCTCGCGCTAGTGTGTTAATCAGCTTTAAGCCAATCTTCTGGTAGTTTTCCTGAAGCGCCTCTCGAAATTTCAATAGCTTGCAACCTATTTTTTTTGTAGAATCTGCACCGCCGCAATTGATACGCCATAATAGTTGGAAATGCGGCAAGACATGCCAACGAGTGTGTTGAATAATTGTATCAACTAACATTGTATCAACTAACATTATATCAACTAACAAAGTGCACGAAGCAATTCTAATTTTGAGAAAGAAACCCACTAGAGGTTTTCCTGCCCCACGCACTCACTAATAGCCAACACTAAAATACGAGCACTGCCCAGGGTATTGTATCCCATCAATTTATCACGCTACTGTGAATAAATGCCGGATCCAATGGCCGTGGCCAGCTCGCTATATCGAGATTCACGGTATTGAGACAGTCAGGAAAATTAATCGCTGGAATCCTTCTCTATGGGCATCTTTTATGTGCCTATGCGGTTGACGCGACTGTTGAGCCATTGCGATTCATGAAGTTCGATGAGTCCGAAATCGACATTAAAATTGACGGCGTCCTGGATGAATCAGTCTGGGAAAACCTTCCTTCATATGACAATCTAGCGGTGGTCGAGCCAGACACGCTCAAAGATGCGCCGCTGGAAACAAAAATTCGGTACTTCTATACCAATAAAGGGCTCTACATAGGTGTATGGAATGAACAGGCGGAATCTACTCTGGTCTCCAGACTCAGCTCTCGCGATCAGTTCATTTCCCGCGACGATATTTCTATCACAATTGATCCATCCGGCCAGGGACTTTATGGCTACTGGTTTGGTATAAATCTGGGTGGCACCATGCTAGACGGGACAGTTCTACCTGAGCGCCAGTTCAGCAACCAATGGGATGGCCCCTGGTCTGGTGCATCGGCGATTGCACAAGGCGGTTGGTCTGCAGAAATGTTTATTCCCTGGTCAATGATGACCATGCCTGATGTCAGTGGAACAACCCGCGAAATGGGTTTTTACATCTCCAGAGCTGTCGCTCATAAAAATGAAAGGTGGGGATGGCCTGCATTGCCACGAACCAATTCCATTTTTTTGTCTAAACTACAAAAATTTGAACTTGTAGGAATAGCACCAAAACAGCAATTCACTTTCTACCCCTTCGCGTCCACTACCTATGACAACTTGACGTCCGATACGAGCTATAAGGCTGGTTTTGACTTTTATTGGCGACCCTCTTCCAGTTTACAACTGACGTCCACCATCAATCCAGATTTTGGAAGCGTAGAATCTGATAATGTTGATGTTAACCTGACATCTTTCGAAACTTTCTTTCCAGAGAAGAGACCTTTCTTTCTCGAAGGTCAGGAAATATTTATCACCTCCCCAAGGGCACGACTCGGACGTCGCAGGAGACAAACGCCAACGACCCTGGTGAATACTCGCAGAATAGGTAGCCCACCCAAAAACCCACAAGTGCCTGGACTTGAGTTGCCAGGCATTGTCAGAAACCAGCCAACGGAACTATCGGGTGCCGGAAAGATAACAGGTCAAAAAGGTAAATTTCGTTATGGCGCGCTCGCTGCACTCGAGAAAGACACCTCCCTTAATGGCACAATCAATGGTGAAGACGTCACCGTTGTTCAGGACGGTCGAAATTTTGGTATTGCGCGGTTTCTTTATGAAGATACCCAGGGCGGCGGTAGAAGATCAATAGGCTGGATGAGCACCGTTGTTTCGCACCCACAAGAAGATGCCATTACCCATGGGCTCGACGCCCATTACCTCTCCACGAATGGTAAGCTATCAGCGGACCTACAGTTGATGGCGAGTGATGTCGGAGGCGTAAAGGGAGCGGGCGGATTTCTGGATCTTAACTACACCCCAAGACAAGGCAGGAAGCACACATTCGCTTTTGACTACTTTGACGACAAACTCGATATAAACGATTTTGGCTTTCTACGTCGCAACAACGCCATTGGTGCTCGCTATGGGTACGAGATATCTGAATCTGATCTTCCACGGTTGAAGTCAAGATTCACACGGTTTTTCGCAAGCCAGGAATACAATACCAACGGTCAGGTTGTACGAAGTGGATTATTTGCCTTGCGAGATAGGCAGTTCCAAAACAATTCTACCCTGTTTACCGAATTGAATTATTTCCCTGCCAGGTGGGATGATATCAATAGTGGTGGAAATGGTGCTTTCCGAATCGAAGACAGGTGGCAGTCCGCAATATTCTGGCAATCAGACCGGGCAAAGAAACTCAGCCTGGAAGTCGGCACTATTTATCGTGGCGAAGACCTTGGCGGTCGCACAATGTCATATCAGACAGCGCTTACCTGGCGACCTATCGATCGTTTTTCCATCGTATTCAACCTTGGCTACGATGACAGGGATGGCTGGTTGATCCACGACACGGGAAAAGATTTCACCACCTTTAGCGCCCAAACCTGGCGACCGAGACTCGAAACAGATTTTTTCATATCCGCCAAACAACAGTTCCGGATCACAGCGCAATGGATTGGAATCAAAGCATCTGAACAAAACCGCTGGCGGGTACCAGAACAGGACGGCGAACTGATTCCAGTGCAAAGACCGCCCGGATCTGAATCGAGAGATTTTTCCATCAGTACGTTAATATTCCAGGCAAGATACCGATGGGAGATTGCACCCTTGTCAGATTTGTTCGTTGTTTATACCCGTGGATCTAATGTCCCCAGTGATCCTTCATTAGGCTTCGACGAACTGCTCAGTGCCGCATGGACCGATCGCCTTGTCGACGTACTGGTCGTCAAACTTCGATATCGTCTGGGTAACTAGTGGCTTCCCAACAACCGGATTCTGCTCAGGTTATCATCGTTGGTGGAGGTATCCTCGGCTGCTCGATCGCGTACCATCTCGCTTTGTTAGGTATCAAAGATATTCTCGTACTGGAACAGAACAAACTTACTTCAGGCACAACCTGGCATGCCGCAGGATTAGTTGGCCAGCTTCGGGCTACTCAGAATCTTACTCGGCTGGCCAAATACACAACCGAACTGTTTCAAGAGCTAGAATCTCTAACCGGGCAGGCAACTGGATTTAAAACAACAGGGTCAATCAGTATCGCGCTGCATAAAGAGCGATACGAAGAACTCATGAGGCAAGCAACGAGCGCGGCAGCTTTTGGTGTTGAAAACCATGTCATGGAAGCGAATGAGATCCATCGACATTGGCCAGACATCAACCTCGAAGGGGTCGTTGGCGGCATCTATCTGCCCGGTGACGGTCAAACGAATCCAGTGGATACGACACTGGCATTTGCCAGGGGTGCCAGATCAATGGGCGTCGTCATTATGGAAGACCTACCCGTCACTCGTCTTTGTTCTGATGGTCGTTCAACGAATGGTGTCGAAACAGAAGAAGGAATCATCAAAGCAGAAAAGGTCATTATCGCTGCAGGTATGTGGAGTCGTCAGCTTGCCGCGACAGTCAATGTCTCTCTCCCTCTTCATGCGGCAGAACACTTTTACATTGTGACCGAGCCCATGGAAGAAATGAAACCAGGCATGCCAACCCTTCGAATCCCCGATGAATTTGCCTATTACAAAGAGGACACAGGCAAGCTGCTATTGGGTTGTTTCGAACCGGTCGCCAAACCCTGGGGTATGGGTGGTATTTCAGAAACCTTTAGCTTCGGGACACTGCCTGAAGATATCAATCACTTCGCACCCATTTTGGAACAGGCTGTTGCACGTTTTCCCGCGCTGGAAACAGCAGGTATTCAGCTGTTCTTCAATGGACCAGAGAGTTTTACGCCGGATGACCGTTATCTATTGGGAGAAACGCTGGAACAGGAAAATCTGTTTGTTGCCGCCGGATTCAATTCAATTGGCATTCAGTCCTCAGGTGGCGCAGGTAAGGTATTAGCCGATTGGGTCGCGAATGGTCACCCACCCATGGACCTTTATGATGTCGATGTTCGACGAACATTCAGCTTTCAAAGTAGCAGTGACTTTTTGTTTGATCGGACCAGGGAGAGTCTTGGGCTTCTTTATGCCATGCACTGGCCGAATCGACAATATGACACGGCACGCGGTGTTAGGCGTAGCCCTATCCATACGCAATTGGTTGCAGAGGGTGCTGTGATGGGTGAACTGGCTGGATGGGAACGACCAAACTGGTTCGCACCGGCAAACCAATCTGTCGGTTATGAGTACAGCTATGGGAAACAGAATTGGTTCGATAACTGCACGAAAGAATGCCTTTCGATTCGTGATGGCGTCGCTTTGTTCGACCAGTCCTGCTATCCGGTATTCTGGGTAAGGGGTCCCGGCGCCCTGGCATCCCTAAACAATATCTGCAGCAACGATATAGATAGGCCCATTGACCAGGTTACCTACACACAGTGGCTAAACGAACGGGGTGGTATTGAAGCTGATGTGACCATTACTCGAACCGCCACCGACGAATTCATGATTGTTAGCAGTTGTGCAAATGAGAACAGAGATTTTCATTGGTTGAAGAAAAATATCACCGGGTCAAGCAACTGCTCTATCACCAATGATTCAAGTGGTACTGCAATATTTGGCCTCATGGGCCCCCTGTCCCGCGCCCTACTCCAGTCGCTAACTGAGACACAGGTGGACAATGAATCCCTTCCATTTTACACATCGCAGCTGGTCGACATCGGTTATACCAGGGTCAGGGTAAATCGCCTCAGCTACGTGGGTGAGCTAGGCTACGAATTGTGTATGCCTGTCGAATTCGCCCAACATGTCTATGAGACAATTTGTCGTGCAGGAGAAGCCCACGATCTTACCCATGCTGGTTATCATGCGATGAATGCCTGCCGCATGGAAAAAGGATTCAGGCACTACGGTCATGATATCGGAGAGGATCTCGATCCCATTTCTGCCGGACTTGGATTCGCTGTGGATATGACAAAGAAGGATTTCATCGGCAAAGCTGCACTTGCAGTGCTACAAAAACCCTTGCAGAGACGACTGGTTAACATCGCCATCAAAACTGAAGACGCACCTCTGATGCTGCATGATGAACCCATCTATCTTGGCGACCAGATGGTCGGCTTAACAACGTCTGCCATGTGGGGACACCGACTGGACCGGTCTCTCGCGATCGCCTTGTTCAGCCACGACCCGGGCATCACCGTAAAATGGTTGAAAGAGAATGATTTTAAGGTCGAGATTGCGAAAAGAACGTATGATATAGATGCTCAACTGGCGCCTTTTTACGACCCGAAGTCACTGCGCGTTAAAATTTAGGTGATAACAACCTGGTACAGAAACTTTTAATAAACAGGCGTAACAAACGAAACCATGCCAATAAAAATGATTGCACTCGACCTGGACGGGACGCTTGCCGTGGACAACCATCAGGTGCTCCCGGCGACCCGGGATGCACTTCGAACACTTCATGAAAGCGGTGTCGAAGTTGTCATCGCAACAGGGAGGCGTTACCGCACCACTCGATTTGTAATTGATAATCTGGGTTTTGATGTTTATGCAGTTTGCAACGGTGGTGCTCTGGTCAAAACACCTGATGCAAAAACACATCACGAGTCTACCTATCCAACATCCAGACTAAATGACCTCGTTAACATTGCGAGAGAACTGAACCTGGCACTGTTCGGGCAAAGAGACGCCCATGATAGAGGTGGTCCTGACTTTGTTATAGATGACTCTGTCCAATGGTGCCCCCAGACGCAAAATTATTACGAAGAAAATAGCGAGTGGAGTGGCAAAGGCGATCTCCTTGACCATCAACCCGAATTTTTGGTGGCGGGTACCATGGGTGAAGAAAAACAGCTTAGGCAACTTGTGGCACGGATACAGGCAGATTACCCGGGCATATATGACCATATTGTGGTCCCCTGGAATAATTCGGATAGCTACTACTGCGAGATAACGATTGCTGATATCCACAAGTGGCATGGCTTGAGTAAACTGGCCTCGCTTTTCGGTATTAGCGCGAAAAATATTTGCGCCGTCGGCGATCAGATTAATGACATCCCCATGCTGACCAATGTTGATCATCCTGTTGCGATGGGCAATGGTGTTGAAGCACTACAGGTCCATGCTAAATTTATCTGTGGTCATAATGAAGAGGACGGTATTCTCGACGTGGTTGACTATATCAACCAACACAATAAAACAGTTGTAGATGCACCAGATGTTTAAACATGAAGGCCGGACAAGTAACCGGTGATGCAAGACTTGTGGATATTCGGTTATGGATCGATCGTATGGCGGGTTGATTTCCCTTATCTTGATTCGAGGCCTGCTTATATCAAAAATTGGTCGCGGCGTTTCTGGCAGGGGTCCACGGACCACAGAGGAGTGCCCGGTAAGCCTGGACGGGTCGTTACGTTAATCCAGGAACCCGGAGAAATCTGTTGGGGACGGGCCTACCAGATCGATCCAGTTGAACAGAGCAAAATTATGATGAATTTAGATCATCGTGAAAAAGGAGGCTATGATCGCCTGCTAACGGATATCTACTTTTCAGAAACAGAGTCCAGCAGCGGTGTCACCTATCATGCCACAAGCGATAATCCGAACTTTCTTGGTGAGGCCACCGCCGTCTCCATTGCCAGTCAGGTTAAGATTTCATCCGGGCCAAGCGGCACCAATTCTGAGTATGTGTACAGGCTCCATGAAGCCCTGGTTGAGATCAACGCTGTGGACGACCACGTCGAGGACATAGTCAATGCGTTGAATAGGATCGGTGATTAATGCTGAAGCCCCTTAGCGCTTCAATAGCTGACGAACAGCCTCTAGAACATTCGTTGGCGTAAAGGGTTTTCGCAACAGAGGGGTTTCCGATGCATCGAACCCATGAGGTGCAAGCCGATCATCCGTATAGCCTGACATAAAGAGAACGGGTACCTTGAACCCTTTCGACTTCATAATCCTGGCCATTTCCTTCACCATCAGCGGACCACTCAATTCCGGCATGATGACATCTGTCAAAACAAGATCGAAATCACGGTTCTTGAAAATATCCAGCGCCACGAGCCCATCACGCGCTTCGGTGATTTCGTACCCCGCTCGCGTTAACACTTTCCGTAGTAAACCGGCGACCTCATCATCATCTTCTACAATGAGTATTCGACTACCATTCAACCTCTCGATATTTTGCCGGGGCTCAGTTGCAGCAGCACGACCCGTTATTTTAGGTTCTCCCGCCGTAAGCTCTGACAATGGAAAAAGTAACTCAAACCTGGTTCCTTCGTCTTGATTGCTCTGCGCTCTGATCTTTCCTTTTGCCTGGCTGACCAAACTATAAACCGTCGATAGACCGAGACCCGTACCGCTACCAATACCCTTGGTCGTGAAAAACGGCTCGAAAATCTGGCTTAATGTCGCTGCATCCATGCCAACACCATTGTCAATAACTTCGAGTCGGGCAAAGTCTCCATCACTATTTTTTTTCAAGGATAATGCGAGTGACACCTTGCCGCCTCTGGGAAGAGCATCGCGGGCGTTGGTGGTCAGGTTAAGTACGATCTGTTCAATATCTCCCTGATCCATTTTGACGGGTAGTGATTGTTCATAGCCGGAAAATTCGAACTCGACATCCTCACCAATGAGCTGGTCGATCATCCCTAACAATTTCGAAATGGCCTCGCCCAGATCAATCACCTGGGTGTGACGGCTGTCTTTATAGCTAAAGACCATCAGTCGCTTAACCAACTCTGCTGCCCGGATACCCGATAATTCAATGGCATCTACAAGCTTTAGCAGTTCTGGATTGTCGACAAGGGCACCGGCCAACAATTCTGAATACCCTAATATCGGTACCAGATGATTATTAAAATCATGGGCAATACCGCCAGAGAGCTTACCGATTGCTTCCATTTTTTGCGCGTGGCGAAGTTCATCCTCCACCCGTTTAGATTCTGATATATCACGCCAGACAGTATGTAAATCAGGCTTGTCGCTCTGGGGGTTAGATGAGGGAATTGCCGTCAATAAGACTTCAACAGGAAACACCTCTCCATCAAGTCGAATATGTTCCCATTCAAAACGGTGGCTCCCCTGTTGAAGCGCAATTGACATCATCTCGTTCGCCTTCTCGAATGAACGACGGCCATCTGGCTGAAACTCAGGTGATAAGTCCGACGGATGCGTTTGCAGGACAGCATTCTTGTCTTCACAGCGCAACATCTTCACGGCGGCAGTATTGCAGTCTACAAACTTGTCACCGGATATAATGAGCTTTGCATCTGCAGAGTTTTCAAACAGTACTCGATAACGAGCACCATCATTCCGATCATCTTTTTTCATGATACGCCCGAGGAAACCTGACCCAATACTGATATATCGGCACCAATCCCTATTGATTGAATGGCAAGGGATAGTACAACATAATAGGTCTCTCCTGCCTCGCCCCACAATCAATCAGTGCCGATCATGTCCGAGAACAAACCCTACAAAGGCAAAATACCCGCCCACGAGATAGAACTCACGGCTATTCGTTCCAGTGGTCCAGGCGGACAAAATGTCAACAAACTCTCGACAGCCATTCATCTTCGCTTCGATATTAACCGATCCTCCCTTGCACCAAGGACAAAGGAGAGGCTAAGGGCGCTCCCGGATTACCGAATCTCAACAGATGGCATCATCGTCATCAAGGCTCAACGCCATCGCAGCCAGGAAAAAAACCGCCTTGACGCCCTTCAGCGCCTAGATACTCTGGTAGAGAAGGCTAGAGCAGTTCAGAAAGTCAGGAAAAAACACCGCATTTCAAAGGCTGCCAGAACCAGAAAGAAGGACAACAAACAAAGGCATGGCGTCAAAAAAAACCAGAGAAAGCCCGTCCCGCTAAGCTAGGTTAATATCCCAAAACAGCTCTTATACCCAACCGCCAATTGCATTCCTCGATCCATCTCCGTACATTAACCACATTAACCCGGACACACAAACAATGAAAACAATCGAATCGATTGAGCAGTACCAAGACGAAATGACAAGCTGGCGCCGTGACATTCACGCTCACCCCGAGACAGCCTTTGAAGAACATCGCACAGCCAAAATCGTTGCGGAGAAACTAGAGAGCTTCGGTCTCGAAGTGGAAACCGGCATTGCCGGCACAGGCGTCGTTGGTACACTCAAAAAAGGCCGTGGGAATCGCGCCATAGGACTGCGCGCAGATCTCGATGCCCTGCCTATTCATGAGGCCAATGACTTCGACCACAAATCAAAACACGAGGGTAAAATGCATGCCTGTGGCCATGATGGTCATACCTGTATGCTGCTTGGTGCAGCAAAATATCTCGCTGAAAAAGGTGAATTTGAAGGCACAGTTAATTTTATATTCCAGCCTGCTGAAGAAAATGAAGGTGGCGGAAGAGCGATGGTGGAAGCAGGGCTATTCGAAAAATATCCGGTTGAGTCTGTTTTTGGTATGCACAACATTCCGGGTATTCCGGCGGGCGCATTCGCTATTAAAGCCGGACCAATGATGGCTGCCTTCGATATGTTTAAACTGGTGATTACCGGTCGCGGTGGCCACGCAGCCATGCCCCATTTTACAATCGACCCGATCATTATCGGTTCAAAAATTGTGGATGCCTACCAGTCTATTGTCAGCCGTTTTTCGGATCCCCAGGATCCTGTTGTTTTAAGCGTTACCCAGTTTCACGCGGGTGACGCCTACAATGTTATTCCCAATGATGTCGAGATCAGTGGTTGCACTCGCTGTTTCTCACCGAAAATTCAGGAAAGGCTGGAATCACAAATGCGCCGCATGGCCACCGACATCTGTGCAGCCTATGGCGCGACCTGTGAGCTAACCTATGAACGCCGCTATCCACCCACCATCAATTCAGAAATAGAAGCCGATATTGCCGCAGAGGTTGCGACCGAAGTCGCCGGAGCGCAGCGGGTCAATCTGAACCCGACGCCTTCCATGGGCTCGGAAGACTTTTCCTTTATGTTGCAGGAGAAGCCAGGCGCCTATATCTGGATAGGTAATGGAGATGGCGAAGGTTCCTGTATGGTTCATAATCCTGGATATGACTTCAATGATGAGATATTGCCCATTGGAGCGACTTATTGGACAAAAATCGTGGAAAAATTGCTGCCCCCCATACAGGGGTCTTAGGCAGGTCGCCGTCTTCATGTTGTGGCAGTCCAATTCAGCCTATCCTGAACCTGTTTAAAACAGGATTGCAACCCTCGAACCTGCTCTAAGAAAACGTCCCCCTTATTTAAAAGTTCACTTGCTATAGTAATTTCTTACATTCAACCCTAAGGTAATTAACATGAAACTAGCTACACCGCGAATCCCACCTGCCAATGTCGATGAGTGGAACGAAGAACAGATCGCGGCCATGGGCCGCCAGAAGATTCGGGGCAAGGTCGCCAACATCTTTCGAACCTTGTCGACGCACCCCTCCCTCGCAAAACGCTGGATGGTCTTCGCCAATCATGTGCTGTTCAAATCAACCCTGTCTGGTCGAGACAGGGAAATTGTCATCCTTAGAATCGGCTGGCTTTGCCAGGCAGAATACGAGTGGGGCCAACATGTCATCATTGGTAAGCGCGAGGGCATGACGGATGAGGAGATCGCCGCTGTCAAGGATGGACATGAATCACCCATCTGGTCTGAACACGATAGCCTGTTGATCCAGGCAACCGACGAACTACACAAGGATGCATTTGTTTCTGACAATACATGGAAGGGGCTAAAAAAGACATACTCCGATAAACAGATGATGGATATGGTTTTTACCTGCGGCCAGTACAACCTGGTTTCAATGGCCCTTAATTCATTTGGCGTTCAATTGGACGACGATATCGAAGGTTTCTAGGGAAGCTCTGATTAATGGCATATTTTTGTCAGAACAAGGCAGCGCATCGAG
>CAZAZB010000109.1:0-11016 GCA_964489485.1 uncultured Pseudomonadales bacterium
GAATTGAATGTTTCTGCCGGTTCATACTTTAAAAATTGAAACTTGAAACTTGAAACTTGAAGCTCGAAGCTCGTAACTTGAAGCCAGGGGAGCAGTAAAAATGAATTTGAAAGTTTTACGAATTAATACAGCCGGATTCCCTATTGAATGGCTCACGTGGCAGGAGGCTGTTTGCCTGCATGCACGTGAGTTGGTGAGTTGGACCTATGGTGAAGAGGTGATGGAAGTCCATGGCGGCCATTCCAGGCTAACCGGCGAGCAAACCATCATGACACTCAGCAGCATCATGGCATGCAAGGGCAAGGTATTTAGCAAGAACCGTAGGGAGCCACCTCTAACAAATCGCGCTTTGTTTCGTCGGGATCAAAATGTTTGTCTTTATTGTGGGAAGCATTTTCAGGAAGTTATGCTGAGCCGCGATCATGTCCATCCACTGTCTCGCGGCGGGTTGGACGCCTGGATGAATGTCGTCACCGCCTGCAAACGATGCAATGCCCGTAAGGGAAATCTGCTGTTGGAAGAAAGTAGCATGGAGTTGATGGCGCTGCCTTACCGTCCCAATCATGCCGAGTATCTTGCACTGACCCATAGCGGTAGAATTTTGGGTGACCAGATGGCATTTCTGAGCAGACAGTTCTCATCGAACAGCCGAATGCGTGAGGCCCTGGCGAATTAATTAGAATTCAGAAAAAATAGTTTCTTCCGGAGAATCATATGTCAGATAGATCTGAAGTTGTCACCTATGAAGTGCAAGACCGAATCGCGATTATAAAGATCAACCGGGCTGACAAAATGAACGCGCTGAACGAAGATGTTATCCAAGGGCTTCGCGCTGCTTATCGTCGATACGACCAATCCCCGGAGCGGTGTGCCATATTGTGCGCTGATGGTGATCGAGCGTTTTCTGTGGGAGCGGATATCAAAGACCCTCCGAAGGAAATGTGGCAGGGAGTTCCAGGGGTCGGCGTAGTAACCAACAAACCTATTGTTGCGAGCGTTCAAGGTTATTGTATTGGTGGCGCTTACATCATGGTGCAGATGTGTGATCTGGTGGTTGCCGCCGAGAATACAGTCTTTAAGTACCCGGAAGCTCAGGTTGGCTTTACAGGTGGCTTGATTGCCGGTTGTGCAGCGAGAATTCCTCACAAGATTGCCATGGAATTTATGTTGCTCGGGCAAGATCTCGGTGCGCAAAGAGCCTACGACGTAGGTATGGTGAATTGTGTAGCACCACTCGGTGAACAATTGTCTGCGGCAATGGAATATGCCGAGATACTGGCAAATAGTGCGCCACTGGTTGTTGAAACAATAAAGAATCTGGTGTCCGAAACGGTACCGCGTGGACCGGCAGAAATAGCAGCGTTGACGCGGGACAAACTGTTGACCGTAAGCACAAGTGAAGATGGTGCTGAAGGTCGTGCTGCCTTCAAGGATAAGAGGGCTCCTGTATTTAAAGGCATGTGAACTCTGGTTTAGTAGGTAATAGTTGAGTAAGTGTTAGTTGAGTAGGTGCAAGTTGAGTAAGTACTGGGGGCATAAGGTGCAGAGGCAGATTAATGCCAGAAGCAATGCCTTGAGTCAATTTTCAACCTAATCCAGACGTGTAAAGAATCCAAGCCTGACGGAGAATGACAAGGTGATTCACTGGAATGTACGGATATGGCCAAATACTATATTGCACTTTTTCTTGTCGTTGGGGTTGTGCTCGCGTATGTGTTCCAACAGGATCCGTGCAATCAACAGTTCAGAACTGCCTTCTCTGCGAAATACCCTTCTTATGAAATAGTAGAAACTTCAGGAGAGGGGAACACAGAAAAAGTTTATTGCCACGTATATTATAAGGCTCCCGATTTGGACCAGATTCAGGAGAATGTTTGGATCTACGCCAATACAAGTAGCGGTTGGCAGTTTTCCGGTGTGGCTGGCTCTCGGAGCAAGGGGAGAGTTAACCCCGGGCAAGAGTGATTTTCTTCAGGGCCCCGTGCAACTGAAGTCACGATCCTCGAAAGTGCAACCTCCTGAGTAGATGTGCCCTTCATAGTGGTTTTTAAATGACTGACACATTTCCGGTTTGTTGATCCAGTGACCATCACTCGTTGAATAATAACTTTCTTCAATTCGTTTCTTTGCACTCTGGTAAATTTCGAATATTTCTACGGCTGAGGGTGGAATTGACAATTTCTCAAGATTCGATGCAAGGCCGCAAATTGTGTCTGCAACATAAGTATTGTAGATCGTTTCGCCCTCGATAATGGGCACCCGTGCCTCGTAGGTATAGGGGATGCTTCTGTCATATTTCGATTTTGGTCCAATGATGTTCCCTAACAAACCCATTGTTCACTCTCCGCTCAATGTTTACCCGTTCTAGAGGAAAATTCCTCGCAGCTAACAATATGCGCTGATTTTTTGTCGGGAAGATTGATCTGGATCAGACGTTCCTTAGAAAGTCCGTTGTTGAAAGCAACAACAGTTAGGTGTTCCCAACGGGTTGGCCGGTTCGCGTTTACTCTCCCGTAGGTCGCAACAGACGTGAAAATTGATCTATCGCAATGCAGTAGCCCTAGACAGAGGAGTTAAATCTATCAAACCTGAAAAATGTGATTGTGTCGCGTCGCGCTTTTCTTGTGACTGAAAAAAGGTTCGAGTTCATGACTCCAAATATTAGATGGGTAGCAATCGTCACAATCTGTGTCTTTGCTTCGTCTTGTTCGCGGCATGAACCTCCAGAGGAAGTGATACGCACATTGTGTGCGGATTATGTTAGCAATCCCGTTGGGGTGCACGAATCGGAGTTGAGCGGAAGGACCCTGGATCCTGTTTCTGTAGAAGTTCTTGATATTCAGAGAAAAGGACTCGGACAGAGTAGCAACACAAGGGGCATACCGGATAACAAGCTGGTTTACCCGATTTCATGCTTGATAAGAGTCGGGGTTGAGTCGGATCAAACGAGAGTATTCTTGTACTTTTACAAGAACGCTAACGGAGAATGGGTGGTGCGCAGCCTAAAGTAGCAATAACACGCTTGGTGCGTATGTATTAACGTAACAGCTATTATCTGGTGAGGAATCATGACGTCATTATCGAAGAAATCTCAGTACACTGTTGCAAAAGCCCTGCATTGGGCTATCGCACTGGTTGTTCTATTGATGCTGATGTCAGGTTGGCGTACAGGGAGTTTCGACCTAGAGGACAGGGAATGGATTATGATGATTCATGCAGGCCTGGGCACCACTATTTTTCTGCTGATGTCCTACCGTTGGTGGTGGCGTCGTTCGAACAATCTTTATGCACCACCTGGTTGGCGAAAAAAACCAGCCATGCTGCTTCAGTGGGTATTTTATCCTCTGCTCTTGCTACAGCCCATTCTGGGATTCTTACAGTCAACGGTGATTGACTATAAAGTGCTCGCTTATGGTCTTCTGGATTACTCTGCCATAGCGCCAGAGAATATAGAACGTTTCACGACATTTAATCAGGCCCACGCATTGGTGGCGGGCCTGCTCATCCTGATTTTCTTGACTCATGTGGCGGACAAGTCCAGAAAATTTTTCATCGATGATAGCAATTCCATGAAAGAGTGATGATATGGCCTATGTGGTAACTGATAATTGTATTAACTGTAAACACACGAACTGTGCGGAGGTATGTCCCGCTAATTGTTTTTATGAGGGACCTAATTTCCTCGTGATAGCGCCTGCGGACTGCATTGATTGTGGTATCTGTGCTGCGGTATGTCCAGTTGAAGCAATAATGGAAAGCCGAAAAGTGCCGGAAGATCAGCGAAAATTCATTCAACTCAACGCTGTTCTGTCTACCGAGTGGCCAAATATCCGGGAGAAGAAGTCCCCTCCACCTGATTCAGAGGAATGGGAAGGGGTGCCCGACAAGCTGAAGTTTTTGGAACGATAGAGTCGTCATCACCCGCACGCTATCATTATGTATCAAGACGAAATACGTTTGCCCTGATAGTGATTGCTGCCTTCGAATTCTCTTTCTTCACCGACTTCCCCATCTTCGTGAAAGGATCTCCAGAGGCCCGCTTTGATTCCAAACTCATAGGCCCCATATTTCTTCAATTGACCATTTTCATAATAATATTTCCAGGGACCAATCATGTAATCTTCACTGTATTGACCTTCTTCTGCCAATTGACCATTCAGGTAGAGTCTTTGAAAGGGTCCTTCCAGGTACCCCCGCTTATAACTCATGGTTTCAGAAAGTTGCCCGGTGTGGAAGTAACGCTGGAATACGCCATGAGGTCGTCCTGCCAATGATCCCCCTTTCACTCTAGGCAGACCGTCGTCGAAGAACATCTCCCAGGGACCGTTTCGTCGACCATTCTTGTAGTTACCCGTGAACTCCAGCTGACCGTTTTTGTAGTACATTTTCCAGGGCCCTTCTTCGCGGCCGTCCTTGTAGCTTCCTTCGAATTGCAGCTGCCCGTTTAGGTAGAATTGTTTGCAGGGGCCATCTTTGCGAGTGAAAAGGGAGCGGGCTCTGAATTTCAGGGCTTTGATAATCAGGTCAATCATTGGACGCTTTCCCTGTTAACCGATGTGATTCTAATGTTCTATTGTCTAACACCATTTTTGTAGTTTCCCTGGTCTTTTAGACAACCATCTTCAGCATACATCTCAAACGGACCGTCAAGTGCGCCGACATTAAAGTTCCCCCTGGTATTGAGTTGTCCATTAGCATAGTAAGATTCGTAAACACCGGATTGCTCGCCCCCACTAAAACAAGTACTGGATTCTAGCTGGCCATTGTCGTAGTAGCAGGTTGTGATTCCGTTCTCTTTGCCGTCAACATAATGCTTCCGCGCAGCCAGTTTTCCATTTCTATGATAACTCTCCTGTATGCCCTCTGGTTTGTTATTTTCCCAATTCCCACTCTCCGCGACCTGACCGTTGTCATGAAAGTTTTGCCATAGGCCTGTTTTCTCCCCGTGGGAGTAAGCGCCCTTTGAATCCAGTTTTCCATTTTCATAATAGGATTCGTACTCACCATGCCGTTTATCCTGCTTGTGTGTGCCGCGTGATCTCATTCTGGAATTCGGATAGAAAATCCCGAATGCACCCTCTCTAGCTCCCCTGTCGTAGTGGCCACTGGATCTGGGTTCACCATCGGGATAGTAAAATGCCCAGGGCCCGTGTTTTACGCCCTTCTCATAGCCATGACGTTCCTTTAATTTCCCATCAGAGTGAAACAGTTCATGAGTACCTTCGGGGTTTCCGTTTTCAAAACTACCCCGAAAAATCAGATGGCCTGCACAGGAAAAGTCTTGCCAGAGTCCCTCTTTCTTGTCGTGTTTGAACGCCCCCTGACGGGCGATTTGTCCATTTACATGAAATTCCTCATGGGGACCTTCCTTGAGGCCACCGATGTAACTACCCCGTGCCTGCACAGTGCCATCCTCAAAATGTAACTGATAAGGTCCATCGTCTGGCGTAGTGTCGGAGAAGATTTTCAGCCAGGAGAATATTCCGGATTTCATTTTGGTTTCACATGTTGTATTTAACCGATAATTGTAACGCTGAAACTGGATGCTGACGCACTGGCCGAGCGGTGCTTATAGTGGAAACTTGCTCGAAAATTGATCTAGAGCAACAAATTCCCGTTCAGGAGTCCTATCATCAACTGTGCCTTAGAGTTCTTCCTTTCTTTTAGCACTATCCCTGTTAGTCCTCTGTCGTTGTGGGAGATCGGGTTTCCGAAATTTCAGGATAGATTCGAGTATGACCTTCGATCAATCAAGACCAATCGTTGTAGCGGGCGCAGACGGTAGAGTCATTGCTCAAAACAGGTCCGCGCGCCGTATGCTTGGACATGGCGTGGGTGGTTATTGCTGGGACTTCGTCGGACAGATCAATGTTGATGAGCAGGTACTGCCATGTCGCTATGGTTGTGTGATGAAACTTCTGGAAAAAGGGTTGGATTGCTCTCAACAATCCCAGTTCATTGTTGGCGGCAGGCGTAATCAACTTTCCTGTGTTCCTGTAAATGGCGTCGTCGTTTGTATGCTGGGGTCTTATGACGGGAAAATAGGTGCGATGCTTCAATCTCTGACGCTGAGGGAACGCGAGATTCTTGCGCTGCTCGCGGATGGTGAAACAACTGCTTCGGCAGCGCAGGTTTTGGGCGTTAACGAATCCACGATTCGAACGCATGTTGAAAGAATGCGAAGTAAGTTGTCTGTCAATACTCGCGCCGCGGTTGTAGCAGAAGGCTTCCGACGGGGTTATCTAGACTAGTTAAAAACTAGTCCGCCTCGATATTCAAGCCCTTAGAAGATCTAGACTAGTTAAAAACCAGACCAACAGCTGGGAAATTGCGCCATCTTGCTGTCACCTCACTAAAGTTGAATTCCTTTTGTCGCCAATCTTTGAGTTAAGTCAATAAAACAAGCCTGTTGTCCGTCATTCGACGGACGCGAATCCATCAGGAATTTGATTACATCTGATTCATGGGCGTTGCGGTCGAGCAGAGCCCTCGATGAACTGGCTTTATCGTGTGGCTTAGAGTTTAACCGGAGGAATATTAGATGAGTGACCAAAACCTGGCAGTAGTACTAATGAATAAAAAACACTGGCCCGCGCTGTTTGCTCTGGTGGCGGCTATTTGTATTTCGGGTCTGCTTTATCTGGGTGGCGCGACCTATTCAGGAGCACCGCCGCTTGAAAAATTTGTAACACCTAGTGGTAAGGTCCTGATCTCTCGTGAACAGATCATGAGAGGGGAGGAGGTATTTCACCTACGGGGTCTGATGAGCTGGGGATCTTTCTGGGGTGATGGCGGAGAACGCGGTCCAGACTTTACAGCAGATGCATTACATCGAACAGCAATGTCCATGAAAGAGTACTACGCCAATGAACTCGGTACGGGCACATTGGCGCAATATGATGCGGATGCCATCTCAGCGAGGGTCATAAGGGAACTGCACACAAATCTGTATGACGAGAATACTGGTCTGATACAGATTAACGAAGCGCAGGCCTATGCTTTTGATAAGTTATACCAACACTACACAAGCATGTTCAATGACGCTTCTTACTCAGAGGCATTTTCTCCTGCTGGATACATCTCTGATCCTGAACAACTTAGGGATCTCACATCATTTTTCTTCTGGGGTGGTTGGGTTTCTGCTGCTAACAGGCCGGGGGAGACCTACAGCTACACACATAACTGGCCGGGAGATCGTGATGCCGGTAATTACCCCACGGAAGCTAATTTTATGTGGAGCGTCTTTTCCATTTTTGCGCTTATCCTTGGTATTGGCATTGTGCTCTATGTGTATGGCCAGATGAAAGATCAACCTGGCGACGTTTTTGATAGTAACGATAATGGTCAGATGTCATTAACGACCTATGATCTGGAGAACGAATATGTCCGTCCGACCCAAAAAGCGACATATAAGTTTTTTGTTCTGGCCATTATCGTTTTTGGTGTCCAGGTCTTTGCGGGGATAATCAGTGCACTCGACTTTGTTCGCCCATTCGGCGTCTCATTGAATGACATCATTCCGTTCCCGGTTGCTCGTAGTTACCATACGCTACTGCAAATTTTCTGGTTTTTTATGTGTTGGGTGGGCTACACCATTTTCTTCCTGCCGCGCATATCTAAAGTTCCACCAGGGCAGAAAGTGCTTATTAACATACTGTTTTTCCTTTGTGTCGTTACTGGTGCGGGCGCGTTGTTCGGCATTTATCTTGGCCAAACAGGCATCATTACTGGTAAAACTGCTTACTGGTTTGGTAGCCAGGGATGGGAATTCATGGAACTGGGTCGTTTCTTCCAGCTTACCCTGCTTGCCGCATTCGCCCTGTGGATCGTCATTATTTATCGTGCCGTGAAACCATGGCTGACAGCCAAAAATATGTGGTCAGTTCCATCATGGTTGTTGTACGGCAGTGGCATCATGGTTGGCTTCCTGTTCTTCGGGTTAATGATTCAGCCAGAGATGAACTTTGCGATCTCTGACTATTGGCGGTGGATGGTCGTCCACATGTGGGTCGAGGTGACCTTCGAGGTGTTTACCACGGTAATCGTTGGTTACATGCTGGTTCAGATGGGAATGATCACAAGGGTTATGGCTGAGAGAGTGATTTACCTCGCTGTGATGCTGTTCTTGATCACTGCAACTATCGGCATTTCGCACAACTTCTACTGGATCGCGAAACCCACAGGGATCATCGCCCTCGGCAGTGTTTTCTCTACACTCCAGGTGTTGCCACTTCTACTCCTGACACTAGATGCCTGGAAGATGCGTGAGGAAGGTCACATGGCAGAGAGAAACAGAATCGCAGGAAATCAGAAGTTTGTCATGGAAGGAGTCTGGTTATTTATTCTCGGTGTTAACTTCTGGAATATTTTCGGTGCCGGTGTGTTTGGTTCGCTTATTAATCTACCAATCGTTAACTACTATGAGCATGCAACCTACCTGACCGGCAACCATGCTCATGCAGCCATGTTCGGTGTCAAAGGGAACATTGCTCTCGGCGGAATGTTGTTCTGTTGTCAGCATCTCTTTCACAAGTCAGCCTGGAACGCGAAGCTCGTCAAAACTGCTTTTTGGTCGCTGAACATTGGGCTTGCAATGATGATGTTCCTGGATCTTTTCTGGGTCGGCCTCTACCAGACCTATATGGCCTTTTCAGTGGGTACCTGGTATGCAAGGTCTCAGGAAATTGTCACTGGTCCCATGTTTGTTTACCTGACATCAGCCAGAACCATTGGCGGTCTCGTGTTCATCTGGGGGGGCTTACTTCCACTGATGTGGTTCATTCTCTCCAGAGGTACGAAACTACGACTCAAGGAGGAAGATGTCGAAGAAGGTGAATGGACAATCTACGAAAATGATTGGGCCGAGCAGACTGACCCGGCGCTTGGTGGTTAGCATGAAAGGGAGAAGTCTAATGAGTACTGACCTGACCATGGAAAGATATTCCTGTTTACCGCGTCCTCTTGTGCTCGCTCTGTTAGCCGTTGTTGTTGTTTGTTTGAGCGCCATGACCTCCAGGGAGGTCATGACGCCCGAATTTACAAAGGCAAAGGAGGCCGAACAATCTGTTCCTGTCGGTCTTAACGTGCGCGGCGCGAGTGCTGGAATACAACCGGAATATTTTGAGGAACAACTCATCGAAGAAATTACCAGTGGCCATATTTTCTCCTGGATCGATGAAAATGATGGTAAACCTTATTCACTGAATGTCAGAATAATCGAGGTCAAAGCCCCTAGTTTCAGCCTCAGGATGGCGGTAGAGATGAATGCGATATGGGATTTGATTCGCGTTTCTGATGGGACAAAAATTCTTCATGAGAAAATTCACTCAATCTATAGAGGTGGTGCATTTGAAGGTGGGTTGATAGGCGCGAACCGGGTGCGTGCTGCTGCTGAAGGTGCTGCCAGGGAAAATATCCGTCAAGGTCTTAACAGGATTACAACTCTTCACCTCGATTCTGAATCGCCCGCAATCACCCTCACTTCAATTTCGGAGAATGTCCAATGAAACTACAAGTAGAAACCACTTGTCCGACGCAGTGGAAATTTGAATATGAATCTAATGATCCACAACTGGACGATTTATATGAGCGTGCGAAAACGGATCAATGGAATGTCTCTGTTGATATTGATTGGGAGAAGGGCATCAGGGAGGACAACGATGTTTTTAAGCGGACGGAAACGCCCATGGCCCAGACTAAATTTTTTAAGTCATTGAGTAAACAAACACAGTCTGATGTATTGGCAAATCAGGCCGCCTATATGCTTTCACAATTTCTCCACGGTGAGCAGGGTGCATTGTTGTGTTGCGGGCAGCTTGTTGATTCAGTGCCAACTATCGAAGGGAAACTCTATGCAGCGACTCAAGTGATGGATGAGGCGCGACATGTTGAAGTGTTCCACCGGTATCTCAACTTACTTGACCGTTCCTATCCCGTGATGACAGGTTTGAAGGATGTGCTGGATGCCATTCTGGCGGCGGAATCCTGGCAGGCGAAGTGTGTGGGTATGCAAATCATGGTGGAAAGTCTCGCCATGGGTACATTCAGGAACATGATGATCCAGGCCGAAGACCCGGTGTTACAGAGTATCGTTCGCCTCACCGCGCAGGATGAGGCACGGCATGTGGCATTTGGGATTTTGTCCCTTTCTGAAGAGATACCTAAAATGCCGGAAGATGAACGCGTTGCCCTTGAAGATTTTGGGCTTGCTGCGCTTGGTATTCTGCAAGATGGTGCGCAACCGACGGGACAAGCGATCATGGATGCAGGCATTGATCCTGAAGATATGCGCAAAGCGATTGCCGAGGAAGAGGAACAAACGATCGGTATGAAGACGCTTCAAAAGTCAGTCATTCATGAATATATGATTCCGAATATGGCCAAGGTCGGGCTTATTACAGATCGAATTAGACCAAAATATGTCGACCAGGGTCTGATACTGGCCGCCTAGACATCGATTCGCAGATCATCAGGGCGCAGATCATCAGAACATCCAGCAGCTTGAGGCTCAAGTGAAGACACGTCTTTCCGAGTACATGGTCACGGATATGTGCACAACCTGCGGGTTGTGCCTGGGTAGTTGCCCGTTCGATGTCATTCGAGATGGTTATAGCCTGCGTGGTTTCCCAAAAATGTTGATCGAATCTGAAGCCTGCAAAGGGTGCAAGCTTTGTGTTCCTTATTGTCCGGTGGGCGCGATTGTTGAGGGGATGCAGCCAGAAATGCAGGTCATTTGTATCTCATGATGAAGTTTTTCTCTAAAATTGAGGATAGTAGTAGCCAATGCCATTCGTTATACCTTCTCTAATACGCAATACATTTTCTTCCGTTAATAACCAGTGCAGGGATGCCTCGGGGATGCGACAGACACCTGAGCTTCTTGTACTGGATGTGGCCGACGGCGTGACGCCAATTGATAAACCACCCGTGCGAATATTCCTTGGTACTGAACCGGCACAATATCGCGCTGAGCGAATTTTCATCTGGTCTATTGAACAGGTTCGTGACCCAGCCAGG
>CAZAZB010000110.1:0-10984 GCA_964489485.1 uncultured Pseudomonadales bacterium
CTCGAATTCTGTATCTGCCGCTGGTAATCGAATAGACGAACACTCGGTGGTCACCCGCTGCTTTTGTTATTGTCGTTATTCGATCTTTTTTATCATAAACATACAGATTCCATCGGGGTGAACTGAAATAGGGTAGTGATTGTTTCTTTATCCGGCCAGCTGAGTCATAGGTGGTATCAACAATCGTCCAGCTACCAGTCAGGGCTCTTGTTTTAATCCTGATTTGGCGACCCAGGGTATCAAAATAGACTTCTTGGTCCGGCTGCCCAGTATTGTTCACCACTGTTCGGTAGCCCACTGGATGCCCATTTACCGCAGCGCAACCAGCGCAGCTATTGTAAGAAACGGACGTTGAACGACTATCGGGATAGTTGACATAGGTAGGCCTACCAACAGCATCGTAGCTAATCGCCGTTACAAGATTGTTAGGATCAGTCATGGATTTGACCACGCCATGGCGAAGATCATAGGTGTAGCTTGTTTGATGCCCCAATGCATTCGCCGTCGTCATGGGATATCGATCATCTATGCTACCGGTGCTTGTTTCTGTTCGTGATGCGATAGAAGACCCGGTGGTAATGCTACTACTGACGTTACCAACAGGATCGTAAGTTGTCTGTCTTCGCAGTTGCGTATCAGTATTCGGATACCAGGTGATGACATTAGGGTTACTACTGCCGGTAACATGGGATGCCGTGGCAACCTGTGTATATCCAGCCGGTTCATTCAAAGCAGTATGAGTAACAGTTGTGCTGCTAGGAAATTGCAACACCCAGTTTGTTGTATCGTTATTAAAAACAGTCGTTTTGACTTCCGTTTTCTCTACCGTGGCGAGGTTCCAGCTAGTACCCGATTTGGTCGCTGTGCTGGCAATCTGAGTTGTGTCGATTCTTTGCTGGATCTGGGTATTGGTGTGCATAAAACTGGTGGTGATTTTCGAGGCACCAAATTGGGTCGTGCCTTCATAAGACAAAGAGACAGATTCTGAGACATAAGGCACCCTGGTTTTAGCGGAGTATTTATTCAGGTAGCTAACCTTGTTCTCGCTGAGTGACAATAGTTTGCCGCCCGCACCAATGGCATTGTCATATTGATGCACCGCCCCAACGACACCCTGGCTTGGATAACAAAGGTTGTTGTAAATGTATGTATAGGTGCCTCGTTGATTGTCAATAATCCGGCGACCAGGGTAACCAAGCAAACCGCGATTCTTATTACTTTGTTTGGGCGCGCCTGTGCCCCGGTAATCCCAGCTACTAATGCCACCAGACAGACCGTTAGACTTCTCCATTCGCGATACGAACAATCCGGTGGCATGGGCAGCAGCGCTGTAATTGACGGGCGCACAAGAACTGTTATTGATATGGTTAGGCTGAGCCTGCGTGTCCAGGGCAAGTGCCGTGGCCAGCAAGATGCCGCTGAAGACAAAACCCAAACTGTTGCGGAGGTTTTGAAGGATATTCAATCATGGTGAAATGGACTGCGCACGCCAAAGCTCAGGTGCGTCATATCCATGATTACATCGCCCAGGATTCGCCACTGTATGCCAAACGGGTGAGTGAAGAGTTGGTTAAGAAAACTATTGGACTGGATGCTCTTCCCCGCAAGGGCAAGAAAATGCCTGAACTGAATGTGGATGTTATGCGTGAGTTGAGCCTGTATTCCTACCGGATTTTGGATGAGGTCAAGTCAGATTCCATCATTGAGGTACTGGCTGTGATTCATAAACGGCAGCATTTGGAGGCTGAGGATATTTCGAAAGAGCAATAATAAATTAGTAGAGGTCAGCAGTCATAAGACAACTGCTACAGCTTCACACCATAATCCGCACACATTTCCTGTAACAATCCAGAGAACCGGCTTTGCAGGCGTGGATAGTCATGCCAGTTTTCCATAAACCGGTGCAGATCGCGACCAAATGCCTGCTCAAAGCTCTGCTGGTTGCGGTGCTCTTTCATGCCATCAAGATCAATCAATACCGGGCCTGCTTCGGCCATCACAAAATTGGTCGCTTTCAGGTCACCGTGGCTGATTCGCACCTCAGACAACTTGTGTAGTATATCTGCCAGCGACTCAAGTTCCCCGTTGGGGTTTTCCATCTCTCGCAGGCACTCCAGGGCATCAGGTCCTTCGATATATTCCGTGATGAGATAGGCGGAAACTCTGACAGGCCCGATTCGGTTTTCAATCAGGGCGATGGGTTTCAGCGAGGGGATCCCCAGGAACTCCATTCGATGGGCATTCCCCCAGGAATGCCATGCGCGGCTGTTACGAAAGGCGCGCCGCAGGCCATGCCAGGGATTCTTGATATTGTAGCGTTTGACGACCAGCGAACGGTCCGAGAGGTTGACCAGGGCGACGGTGGCAGAATTGCCATCCTTTAGAACCTTTCCTCTTTCTATAAATCTATCAGGATTTTTCATCAGATCGGCGAGTTCTGCCGTGTGGGCACTTCTTTCACACACCTCGAAGCGGTTAAAAGTCTCTTTGCAAAGAAATCGCGTGCAATCCCTGAAAGTCTTACCGATGTAGTTTCGCTTGCGGATTTCTCTGCTCTGCACCACTTCTCGATGCAACCTTTCGAGCCTTGATGATTCAGTCGACCAGCCGCGATACTGCTCATAGCGGGGAAAAACCTCGTCAATCAATGCATCAAAACCCGGATAAAATTGCGCGAAAAATGATGCCAGATTTCGTAGGCTAGCGGCCTCTGACAAGACCCGGTCTCCCTTTCTTTCGACGGCACCGCCATCGATTGTAAATATCTGATCTTCAGAAATCAGGAAGTTGCCCAGATGGATATCGTGTTGCGCGACACCATGGTTATGCAGGGATGCGATTACACGCATCACCTTGCCTAGAATGACCTGCCTGTTAGTAGATTTCTCCGACTGAGCCCACTTTTGCGCCAGACTTACCGCGTTGGGCAGGTACTCGAAAACGAGTAGATGGCCATTCTCGACGTTAGCCTCCCACAGCAAAGCGGGCGTACTGACACCAGCATTGGCGATAGCGGTAACCCCTGAACGTTCACGGTGCACATACTTGCCTGCCGTCCGGCCAAGGAACAATTTGATCAATACCTGCTGTCCAGCAAATTCAGCCAGGGCGACAATCCGTTTGGCAGGCAATAACCGCAGAATGACCAAACAGGTAATATCAACAAATCCTACACCCTGGCGATCTACCCGGAGGTTGAACGGCACGGCGACATCTCTCTTTGCCTGAATTAGCTGACTAGCGTCAAATCTAAGCATTCCTTATGTGATCCTTCCGGTCTTGTAGCGAGCATTCCATTGATCTTCCACCTGTCCTCTATTGTACGCCTACTCACGCCCTTCAAAAAACTTCAATATTTTAGGAATTTGCTTCTTATCCCCCTGATCCAACCTATTCTTACCCAGATAACCCAGATAAAACCTGAGTCGTTGTGTTCTGGACAGGGCATATTTAGCCATCTTGTCGAGACAGGCAAGATCTTTCAGGATCCCCCGCTTAAATATCGGGCTTAACAGCCCCGAACGGACTCGGCGGCCGAGTGGGCAATCGAAAATATACACTTCTGGCAGGCTGGCAGAATCGACAAGAATGTTCCGCCATTTTAGATCGCCATGGATAAACTTCTCATCGTGCATCTTCCGAACGTAACCAGACAGGCGATCAATAACATGATTCATCCATTGCCTGTGCTGTAACAAGGGCGCGCCACGCTTATGCAAACTTGCCAGATCTTCTACGCCCTGGAGCTCCGATGTCACCAGGGCACCTTTCCGGTCGCCAAATTGTCCCGATGCTTCGCCATAGGCAACAAGTCTCAAGGTGGGTATGCCGATACTCTCCAGTATTTGAAGGTTTTCCCATTCTGCACGAACACGGCTCCGCCCGAGATAACGCCGCAGACTTTTGCCACGTTTTTTGTAGGCCTTTAGATAGTAAATTTTTCCTTCGACCTGGACACAGGTGAGTCGGCTCATGAGGTTGTCATTGATCACTACCCCAGATTGATTCCATGCTTTTTCAAGCGTTGGAAAGGCCTGATGCTCTGCTTCGGTTCCATTAACCAGGTGCCATTCCGACATGTTCACGGGTCAATACACCTGATGCTGAATGACCTGAAACCAGCGGGGTACAGATTTGCCATCCTGTTCGTAAAGCAGGCGTGCCCGATGTACGACCTGCTGCCAAAACGCTTTATCGTGGTGCAAAGTCTCTCGCAATGACCGCCCCGAGTAGACTTTCATGAAGCGATACAGGTCACGTTGTGTGAGATCGAGATCCAGTGCTGAAAAAAACAACCCACCCACATCTTTTACCCGCCAGCGCCTCGGCGTCCTGGTCCTGATCTGTGCACGATGCAGGTCGATAAGATAGATGACAGGCGTGGCCGCATTCAGAGAGGCCAGATCCATTAAAAAGTGACAAATATAATAGTCCCGGTGATTGACACCATTTTCATGAAGCACCCTGGACACACTTGCCAGTTTAGACAAAAGCTTGTATTTGAGCCCTACCGAGACGACCTCGTTTGCACAAAACTCCTCCAGACTCATCGTGTTTTCCAATTCCCGGGTGACGATACTGGACTGAATTCTCGCTGGATTCCGACCCTGGCTGATGTATGCGACCGGTTCCATGGTTTCGATACCAAGAGACTTCAAACGTTTCAGAGCATGCCATTCATTGGCTGCACCCAATACCGGAAGCCGAAGCTGAATGAGGTTTTTGAATATCTCCAGCCAACCGACACCGCTATGGGTCTTTGCGAAGTAACCTCGGTCCTTCCATACAAAGCGTATGGTTTTTCTACCTGCGACCTGTCGATAAACCTTTCCTTTTAACCGGCAGGTGCTGCCGTAAAGGTCGGCCGCATCAAGACAGCCAAGGAGTTCATCATTAAGGTACTGCATCAAGGAAAGAACCTGCACGCCACACCCCACATCAGGAATCGACTGCGCTGATGTCGGCATGAAGTAAAGGAGAAGTGCCGCCTAGATTATCGACGATAAAATCAGCTGCTTTTTGCGGCATACTATAGATGTCTGCGCGTGCGGCGAAATCAATGCCATTTTGCCTCCAGGCCTCGCGAGACTCCGACACCAACATTTCTAGCAGCAATTCATTGAAGCGGGATTGCTCGAACGGAGAGACAACAAGTTCCCCCGCGCCGGCTTCCAGGACATAGCGCGCATAACCACAGATATCTGTTGCCAGAACAGGCAAACCTGCTACGATCGCTTCCAGAATAACGGTGCCGGTATTCTCAAGATACGCAGGGTGTACCAGCAAATCGGCACCGAGCAGAAAACGGGGAATATCATCGCGACCCTTCAATATATTGACTTGTTTGCCTAGCCCCAGACGCCTTGCCATCCGCTGAAACGCTCCTGGCGCATCCTGACCTATAACGATGAGCCGGGTTTTCTTTCTTACTTCGGCGGGCAATGCATCCATGCCAATCAAGATCCGGTCCAGGCCTTTGGTAATGAAACCTGAACCGACCAACAGAAGCAGGTATCCATCTTCCGCGATAGAAAACTCCTCACGTAACAACCCCCGTATTCCCTCGCTGTTCTGCGGTGCTATTCGGTCACGACTAATACCTGGTGGCAATAGGTGGAATCGTTCATCCGGGGTCTCATAATATTTAAGAAACAGGGGTTTCTGGACATCTGAAATAATCAGAATTTCGGTAGCAGAATCTTTTTCGAATACTGCTCGCTCAAACCTGGAAAAGTGCCGGTACCTCGGAATTGACCGATACAGCTGACCTCTTTGTGTCTGGGCTTTTTCTTCGTAGCAAGCATCCGCTGCATAATAGATGTCCAGACCCGGCATCTTGTTAAAGCCAATAACACTTCTGACGGGATTGAGCAGAAGATCGGCGCTAACCCAATCTGCAAATCGCTGATAGCGAGTATGGTTTGTCACCGCTGTTGCAGGCACAACAATAACGTCGAACCCTTCTGGAATAGGTCCTTCCCAGAGAAGAGTATAAACACGTACAGCGAATCCACGTTGCAAGCACTCTTGCGCGATGCGGATAAAGTCTCGCTGCAATCCACCAAAGGGAAAATATTTGAACAAGCAGAAGGCAAGAACCTCGCGGCGAGAACCACGTCGATCAGTGACGACCCGCTCGATAATTTCAGAGGCGCGTTCCGGTAGTGTATAAATATTCGCAGTCTCGGCAAATTGTTTACCATTCGCCCGCCACTCATCACGTCGACGACTCTTTAACATTTCCAACAGCTTGGCGTTAAGTCGCTCTTGAACAAAAGGACTTTCCAGCAGATAACCAACATCTGCCTCCTGTACATAGTGACCATAGCCACAGATATCTGTTGCCAGAACCGGTAAACCGGCGACAATAGCTTCCAGCAGTATGATCCCCGCTGCTTCATCAAGCGCTGGATGAAGGAGTATGTCGCTGGCGAGAAGAAAACTCGGCACATCGTCACTACCAGACAATATCGTAACCTGCTTACGAAGCCCGAGAGCAAGTATAAGCCGCTTAAAAGGTGCAGGGTTATCTTCACCAATAACAAATAGCCTGACTTTCTGGCGGATGTGTTTTGGAATTGATCGGAGCGCATGGAGGGAACGATTGAGTCCCTTTTTAATGAACCCGGAACCCACCATCAGCAACATTTTCTGGTCCGGAGTAACACCCAGTTCCTGCCGCTTGGCCAGTCTGATCTCACTGGCATTCTCCGGCGCGATTCTATCCCTTGAAATCCCCGGCGGCAGAAAATGCATTCTTTGTTCTGGCGTTTGGTAGTACTGCTTAAAGAAAGGTTTCTGCGCCTCAGAGATCATAAGCACTTCAGTTTCACAGGCTTGCGAAAATACAGCACGTTCAAACTTGGCGAAATGCCTGTATCTTGGCAAAAGCCGATAAAGCCAGCTTCGTTGTGTCTGGGCTTTTTCCTCATAACAGGAGTCAGCGGCATAGTAGACGTCAAGGCCCGGCATCTTGTTGATACCAATAACTCCATCAACCGGATTGGTGTGAAGGGCATTTTGAACCCAGGCAAAAAATCGCTCATATCTCGTATGATTTGTCAGCGCATCGACCGGCACAAGGATGACTTCGAAGCCATCAGGAATGTCACCCCTCCACACAAGGGTATAGACCCTGATCAGATGGCCACGATTCTGACAGGCTTTAGCTATACGAATGAAGTCTCTTTGCAGACCGCCATAGGGAAAATATTTATAAAGGCAGAATGCAAGGCTCAGCTTGGCCCGGGGCGATACGCTCCGGACTAGCGTCTGATTTGTGATTCTAGTGCTTGCCAAACTGTTTCCGGCTTTATATTTTCATAGCAGGGAGGAAAGATTTTACTCGAATAGTCCTCAATCGCATACCTGCAGTATCTTTTTTGGCATGGAGTACATGGCAAGTGATCACTTACTATCGTTTGTTGCTTTTCTCCATAGACACCCGTTAGAAGTGGGTCCGTCGCACCATAGATAGAGACGAGGGGTAAACCCAGTGCCACGGCCATGTGTCCAAGCCCTGTGTCAACAGAAACGACCCCTGCAGAAGAAGACATAACTTGTATGAGATCCGCCAAAGTCGTCGCGGGAAGAACCTCAGCTTCTGTGGCCTGTGCAATTGTTTCAGCACGTGCTTTCTCAATGGGGCTTCCAGAAGGAATGACAACCCGGTATCCCTGTTCAACCATGGATGAACAGAGTGCTTGCCAGTATTCTACTGGCCAGAGCTTGGATTCCCACGTAGTGCCATGCAACAGCATAATCTGCCGCCCACTCTGAACAGGGCGAATGGTCGACGCCAAACCATAGTCGGCAACACCCTTAACCTCATATCCAAGCAGGCCAGCAAAGAGCAACCGCTGGCGCTGTACTGCGTGAAGCGTCTTGCTGATAGCGATACTTTGGTTGTAGCAGATTGCTGCCAGCGTTTCTCTGACCGAAGCCCGATCAAACCCCGCAAGCTTACCGGAAGCCAGCCATCCGGTCAGTGCGCTCTTGATAAGCCCCTGGGAATCAATCACAAGATCATATCGTTCCCGTCTGAGTTCCCTGAAAAAATCCCTGAACCCACGCTGGCGAAAAAGGTCACCGGGTCGCCGCCTCCAGCGTCTAATAGCTATAGGAATAACACGGTCTACCAGCGGATGAATGGCTGGAATATCGACGAAAGCTTCCTCCAGGACCCAATCAAAGCGAATACCCGGGATTGCCTTTGAGGCATCAACCAGTGCCGGAAGCGCATGAATCACATCACCCATAGATGACATTTTGACGATCAATACTTTCATGAATTCTGGCTCATGACACTATCCAGTATCGGCTCTAGTCGTATTGGTTCTAGTTGTGTCAGGCAATGCTTGTGGCCCAATGGGCAGTCTCGCTTGAAGCAGGGGCTACAGGCAATTGACTCTCGCAAAATATGGTGCTTTTCCGTTAACGGTGGCGTGAAATCGGGTGAGGTTGAACCATAAATGACGGCAGTTTCTACGCCAACAGCCGCCGCAATATGCATCAATCCAGAATCATTGCTCGCCGCCAGACGTGCTAATGCCAGCAAGTCTACAACATCCAATATTGTCGTTCTGCCTGTAAGATTGTCGCAGAACTCAGGCATTTCGATAGCCCCTTCGATATCTTCAGCTACCGCCAGATCTGCCGGGGAACCAAAGATCCAGACCTGCATACCACGATCAATCGCCTTGTTTGCCAGTTGTGCATAGTGTTCCGTGGGCCATTTTTTTGCATCGCCAAACTCTGCACCCGGACAAATGGCAAACACTGGTCGGGTAACGTCGAGTTCGAGCCGTGTGAGACAATCCTGTTGATTTTTCCCATCGGTCGTTAACACCGGATAACGAATAGAAACTGGCAGCTTCTCATCACCAAGGGCCAGGAATCGGTCAACCATTCTCGGCATCTGATTCTTGTTTAACAGGCGTATATCATTGAGCAGGAAGTATCGATATTCACCCAGGAAACCAGTTCTTTTCTCAATACCCGCAAAAAAAGGCACGAGTGCTGACTTGGCAGAATTTGGAAGAACAATCACTTGTTGGTAGTGGCTGTATTTGAGCTGGTTTGCAAACGTTCGTCGATAGGACCAGCCAAGCTCTCCATGGGCCATGTCAAATAGTAACCCACGATCCACTTCAGGCATCCTCGAAACAAGGGAAATGGTGGCAGGTGGCGCCATTACATCGATCGCTATACCCGGGCGTGTTCGCACCAGGGACTTAAAGAGTGTTTGTGCCATCACCATGTCCCCAACCCAGGAAGGGCCAACGACAAGGATTCGATCTTCCATTAGTTCAACAGTGGTTCAATTAAGGGTTAACAACGGTTGACCATTCCGGGTGTTCTGCTCGCCTGCCCATCACTTGATCAAAATACATTGCTTGTAGTTTTTCCGTGATAGGTCCTCGTGCACCTGACCCAATGACACGACCATCCAGTTCTTTAATGGGCAATACTTCTGCGGCTGTACCGGTAAAAAAGGCTTCTTCAGCAATATACACTTCGTCCCTGGTAATCCGCCTCTCTTTTATTTCAAGGCCCAGTTCGCCTGCCATCACCATCACCGTATCGCGCGTGATGCCCTCAAGGCAGGAGGTGAGTTCTGGTGTTACCAGCTTGCCGTTCTGTACCAGGAAGATATTCTCACCACTACCCTCTGCGACATAGCCTTCGTTGTCGAGCAACAAGGCCTCTTCACAACCACTGTCCAGAGCTTCCTTGAGCGCCAGCATGGAATTGATATAGTTGCCATTCGCCTTGGCTTTGCACATGGTGATATTGACGTGATGCCGCGTGTAAGAAGAGGTGCGAACCTTGATACCTTCTTCTTTCGCTTCTTCAGTCATGTATACCGGCCATTCCCAGGCCGCAACAATACAATGCGTTTTTAGCCCTTCTGCTCTAAGTCCCATGCCCTCAGATCCATAGAAGCACATGGGCCTCAAATAGGCTTCCTTAAGTCCATTTTCTTTCACCACCTGGATCTGTGCGGCCAACACTTCTTCTTTACTGAAGGGAATCTTCATGTTGAGGATATGGGCCGAGCGGAATAGCCTATCCGTGTGTTCTTGCAGACGAAAAATAACGGGGCCTTTATCTGTGGGGTAAGCACGAACCCCTTCAAACACACCTAATCCATAATGAAGGGTGTGGGTAAGAACGTGTACCTTTGCCTCGCGCCAGGGAACAAGTTCCCCATCGAACCAGATTACGCCATCTCTGTCTGCCAGCGATTCAGCCATCTAATTTTCCTGCCTTATTGTCATTTCGTGTTTCAGTCCGTTCTTGGATCTGTTCTTGAACAAGCGCAGGCGCAATTGCGCTGCTACTGTTCATATATTTATGCCAGATTGTGACCACATCCTGGCGGTAAATCTGGAGTTGGTTAAAAGAAGCCATTTCCCCACCTAGCCATTGGTAGTGAACAACCGATCGATAGGCGAGATATGCTTCCTGCAACCGCTCTATTTCTTCGGCCTGATACAGTTCTTGTTTACCTATCTCATCCAGGAGCCGTATTTTATCTGTCCAGTGAGCAAGCTCTGAATATTGATGGGCCCACGCGAGAACGGCGTATTGCACCATAAATTCAATATCAACAATAGCCCCAATATCATGTTTGAGGTCAAACCCGGACAAGAGCAGACCTGCCACCTCTTGTTCGTTACCTTTTGTACGATGACTTGTCATTTTATTCGATTTCGGCTGACTCGATAGATGCTGGCGCATCTTTTCTCTCATATTGACGACATCTTTCAGCAGGTCATCCTTCTGACGAGATTGTGTTAATACTTGATGGCGGATCGATTCAAACTGATGACCCAATCCGTTATCGCCTGCTACAAACCTGGCTCTAACAAGTGCCTGGTGTTCCCAGGTCCATGCTTCTTCCGTCAAATACTGTTCAAATGCACTTACCGCAGTGATCATCGGTCCCTTATTACCCGATGGCCGCAAGCGCATATCGACT
>CAZAZB010000111.1:0-10941 GCA_964489485.1 uncultured Pseudomonadales bacterium
AGGAAGGTACCTGCTGGGCAGGCGGGAGTGTCTGGCAAGGCGGTGCTGTCATGCGGATATCTGTGTCCAACTGGTCTACCAGGGAAGCTGATATTGATCAATCCGCTGATGCCATTATTCAGGCACATCGTGGTTATAACGGGGAGTCTTCATCATGAACAAGAAAAAACTGAGGCAGGCGGAACGTGACTTTTTGACACTCTATCCAGGAGGATTCGCAGACCCGGAAATGGAGACAATTGGTAAGCGGCATCGCGTCGATAAGTTGATCGATCTGGCGCAGGAAAGCTTTACCAAACATCACTTTGATACGCCCGAGCAAGTCATCGAGTCAATGATCAAAATCGTCGGTAGGTCTTCCATGGTGTCCATGTTTGAAAAACCTAAATTCCGGGACTTTGTAAAATCACTTCCTGCGGCAGAGAGAGAGATGCTTGCCAGCGGCTTCGGCCAATTCCTGCATGGCAAGAAAAAACAGGGATTCGAGACCATGCTTGCGGTTCTGTTAACTGGAAAATTGGCGAGGTGGTCTCTGATGACGATCTTGCCTTTGTATTTTAGACCGCAGAAAGAAGTATTCGTCAAACCAACTACAGCAAAAGGGGTCATCCAGTACTTTGAACTCGATTCCCTTGAATATAAACCCCGGCCAAGCTGGGACTTTTATAAAAACTTTCGTGAAACCATCATGGAAATGCGAGCAATGGTAGATCCGTCGTTGTCACCCAATAACGCTGCTTTTACCGGTTTCCTGATGATGAGTATGAGGCGCGTGGAAGATGCAGATAAATAGCAGCCTACAACAATGAAGCCATTGACAGGAAAGCTGGTTGTTGCGCTGGAACAAGCGGTAGCTGCGCCTCTGTGTACCTCGCGCCTTGCCGACGCTGGCGCGCGAGTGATCAAGATTGAAAGAGAGGCTGTTGGTGATTTCGCCCGACACTACGACAGTGTTGTCCAGGGTGAATCTGCCTATTTTGTCTGGCTGAACAGGGGCAAGGAATCTTTGGAACTTGATATCAAGAATCCTGACGATCTGAATCTGCTTCACTCCATACTTGAAAAGGCTGATGTGTTTATTCAGAACCTGGCACCTGGTGCGGTAGAAAAGATTGGGCTTGGCAGTCAACAACTTCGCGAAAAATATCCGTCACTTGTCATTTGTGAGATCAGTGGCTATGGAGACTCTGGTCCTTACACCGAGATGAAAGCCTATGACCTGTTGGTACAGGCCGAGTCGGGCCTGGCGTCAATCACCGGAGCGCCAGAAGCACCTGGTCGAGTGGGTGTTTCCGTGTGTGACATTGCGGCTGGTATGAACGCACTGTCGGCTATTCTGTTGGCGCTGTTGGAACGCGAGAGTTCAGGTAAGGGGCAAATTGTTAAAGTCAGTCTTTTTGATGGCATGTCAGACTGGATGACCGTTCCGCTTTTACACTATGAATATGGTGGCAGTGCGCCAGAACGTGTGGGTTTAAATCACCCGACCATTGCGCCTTATGGCGTTTACACGGACGGCGATGGCGAGAGCATCCTGATCTCGATTCAAAATGAACGTGAGTGGGTAATGTTCTGTGAACAGATTCTGGAGTTGCCAGAGTTACCGAACCTGCCGGAATATGAGAACAATACCGCAAGGGTCAGCAACCGTATTACATTGGATAAATTGATCAACAATGTGTTCATGCAGCATTCTACAGAGGTGCTTGCAGACAAACTCAAGACCGCAAGAATCGCTTTTGGTATGTTGAATGATGTAGAACACTTATCCAGACATCCACAGCTCAGGCGTAAATCCGTAGACACACCTGCAGGCAAGATTAACCTGGTTGACTCACCTATCAAATTTGAGATCCAGGAAGCAACCTTTTCCAATGTGCCGCGATTGGGTGAACACAATGAATCAATTCGCAATGAATTTGCGACTTGATCAGGTCAACCCGAGTTGGGGAAGCTGTTACGATCTCTTACATTGATGAATTGATTGACAGTCTATTTCAGGACATCCAACAAGTCGATTCAGCTTACAAAAAGCATAGGCCATGGCTTACACGTCGCCCAGAGGGTACTCACCTTCCAGGCGGTAAGCAGCCGGTAGAATATCATCTGTTATGATTTCTAGAAGATCAACCGAATGAACGGCTCGAGATTAGTGATGGCGATAAATGGTGACTACTTCGCAGGCTTAAGTGCGGCATTGAAAGGTGAGGGGATTGCACGACCGGTTATCTTGTTAGACCTCGATAGAGTGGATCACAACCTTGACTTGATTAGTGACAGTCTCGACAACAAAATTCGCATCGTCACAAAATCTTTGCCATCCCTCGATATCCTTAAATATGCACACTCTCGCACGGGAACCAACAGGATGATGGCGTTTCACCTTCCCTTCGTGAAGAGTCTGCTGCACGAATTCCCAAACGGTCTGATTTTGATGGGAAAACCTTTTCTGAAAAATGCCATTCATGAATTTTTTGAGTCCCTTCGCGATCCGGACCAGGTCAGAAGGGCGGTTGGGATCGAGTGGCTCGTTGATACGCCAGAGAGTTTGGTGGAACTTGCCAATCTGGCATCTGAACGGGGACTGAGGTTGAAAGCTAATCTGGAGATTGACATCGGTTTACATCGGGGAGGCATTTCATCGGCAGATGCTGTGAAAAAAATGGCATCCATATTAGTGAAGAATAGAGATGTTATTGAGTGGTCGGGGGTCATGGGTTATGAGGCACATGTGCCCCATTATCCCGATCCTGATGCGGAGTTCACCCGAAGCATGGCTCGATTTGCTAATTATGTAGATGACCTGATTTCACAGGTCCCAGATGTTCAATTGTCAAGCCTGACATTGAATAGTGGTGGTAGTAGCACTTATGACCGATTCAACAAAAACAATCTGGTGAACGATGTGTCTGTAGGTTCGGCGCTGATAAAACCTGCAACTTTCAAAATTCTGAAAGGACACCTGGCGGCGCTGTTTATTGCTGCACCCGTTATCAGAAAGTTTCCAACCGAATCAAGGTCAGCCGTGAATAAAAATGAAGCAACTTCGCTCTATCTTTATGGTGGCGGCTGGGCGGCGGATATCGTTTATCCTGAAAATATATCTATTAGCCCATACGCGGACCCACCTAATCAGAACTTGTTACCTAATCAATCGCTCTACTTGACGAACGAGCAGACCGTGATCAATAGAAGTGACTTTGTTTATTTCTGGCCGCAGCAGAGTGATGCAATGTTTCAGTTTGAGGACATCTGGGTTGTTCGTAACGGTGTGATAATTGATCGATGGAAATGTTTTTCTCGAAGGTTCTAATCAGAGGTTCCCTGGCATCAGGCGATGCCAAATTATGAATCAAAAGTTTGCGATAAAATTTGACACGCCAATTACTCGACCCTGCGGGACACTGTATTTGGAATCTCCTGCAATTTGGCCAGAGCTCTCCTGGATTATGGCTGCTCAATTTCTTTGCATCAATTTGCTTGCTTATCAATCTGTTTATCGGGTAACAATGTTCGTTAAAATAGGATTAGTCCTGGTTACGAGGCTGATAAGAACCTGTAGACTGATCCTGGGACCGGATAAGCGGGTTTCTGAGTGACTCGTGGTTTGTTGATACGCGATTGGATTAAGTAGAGGGAAAGAAACTGATGGTAGGAAAAATGGCAACCTTACTGAAGTGGGCGCTACTCACTACTCTGGTATTCGCGGTCCTGTTGTCGGTTCTGGCGCTTTCGTACCGATCCTACGAACAGGAAAATATTCGCTCAAGAATAAAAATTGATTCACCAAAGGGGATTCAGTCTCTTCAGAAGGTTCAACTTGGTGGGATTGATCAGTGGATTAAAATTCGTGGCCATGATCTGGAAAATCCCATTCTCCTGTTCCTGCATGGGGGTCCGGGGTCACCAGAACTTCCCATATCACATCTATTTGATACAAAGCTTGAGCACCATTTCACCGTCGTTCACTGGGATCAGCGTGCGAGTGGTAAAACACGCCGCTCTGGATTCAAAGAGTCTGATCTCACCGTTACACAGTTTGTAGATGACACCGTCAGTCTGGTTAATTACCTAAGAACCCGATTTAAGAAAGACAAAATATATCTGGTAGGACACTCTTGGGGAACACTATTGGGTATCCAGGTGATTCGCAGACGACCGGATTTATTCCATGCTTATGTTGGTATGGGGCAACTCGTTAGCCTAACCGACAATGAAATTCTCTCGCTTGAATATGTGCGAGCAAAGGCACTAGAAGATCACAATGAAGAAGCGCTCTCTCAGCTTGAAGGATTAAATCCACCTTATAGTGAAAATACAGATCAGTTAGGTGTCCAGAGACAATGGCTTTATCATTATGGCGGCGGATATCGAAATATTACACCAGGCTTTTTATTAGCGTCCTATCTCACTTCGCCAGACTATTCACTTCTCGATATCTTTTCTTTTATTGGCGGTGTGACAACTCTAGCGCCCTACATGTGGCCCGAGATGACTAGCTACGACTTCAGGAATGATGCGCAACAACTTGCCGTGCCAGTATATTTCTTTGCCGGGCGCTACGACTATAACACCCCGTCACAACTGGCATGGGAGTATTTCGAGCTGATCGAGGCGCCTTACAAAGAGTTCATTTGGTTCGAAGATTCCGCTCACTTTATGAATGTTTCCGACCCGGACTTCTACCAGGAAATGCTGATCAGCAAAGTGTTGGCAAAAACCAAAGGCACATAGCACATAGCACATAGCATGTAGCTTGTAGAATCGGTTCTGGATGTCAGATAGACGACTTAAGCAAACCTGCCCAGGAGCCTTGGCAGTTGCCAGCGCCTGGACTGATCAATGTAAATCTAGCGCTTGTATTTCGATACAGGCATTGTCGATTAGCCACCGAATTTTTTCGTCATTTTCCAGTTCTGGTCTTGCCGTACTCCAACCGATACTTGCCAGGGATCGAATGAGAAAAAAATATGGGAGTAGTGATAAGTCGCTGTCATGGAATTCACGGATCTCTCGATAGGCGCTGATGAATGATTGTGTGATTTCATCAAATTTTTTGCGGTTTCGATAAGGACCTAGTGCAACTGCGATATCATATAGATGCCACCCATATCCTGCGTCATCAAAGTCAATGACCAATAAGTCGTCATCTACAACCAGAATATTGCCGGCGTGTAAGTCTGCATGAATCATGCTGTAGGTGGCGTCTTTCTGCCCATAACTCATCAGGATTTCTCGAAGGCGTTCACGGGCTGTCAGTAGTAGTATTCGCTCCTCTGGCGTGAGCAGTGGAGCATCCCAGAAACGACCCCAAAAGGGTGCTTCGCCAAGGAGCCCATCAATATTGAGGTGATGTCTGGTAAAACCTGCTGGTGGCTGCCAACCGGACGCTTGATTGTGAAGTTGGGCACAAATTTTGCCCAACTCAGCAATTATTTTGTTCAGGAACGCCGTGTTGGTTCCAGTTGTGATAATCGCTTGCAGGGACTCTGCGTTAACCCAATCTACTAAACCGACATAGGATGAAGACCCATTCCATTGGAATTGTTCGTAGAAATCACCTTCTCTTGTTTCATAAGCCTGGGGTATTTTTATACCTGCATCAATAAGTGCCTGTGCCCACAGATGTTCCGATTCAAGTTCTTCCAGTGTGTGGTAGCCGGGTCTGTGAATGCGTAGTGCGTAGCGTTTCTGGTCGATTGCGGTGATTTTAAATACGGTATTTTCGGACAAAGAAGCAAGCTCGATTGACCGCGGCGAAACATTCCATTGACCCAGCAATGGTGTCAGGCGTTCCAATAAAACGGTCTCTTCTTCACCATTTAGGCTTTCTGGGTCAGACTTTTTTGGGTCAGACTTTTTTAGGTCAGACAAGATTCAAGTCTCTTAGTGATTCTTGAAATGCTCCAAGGAAGCTGTCTGCCTGGTCTTTCTCGAATACAAGAGGAGGTCTGATCTTGACGACATTTCCCTTCGCGCCTGCACTGCTTAAGAGAAAACCTTTTTCTTTTAGTTTGTTAGCCACAGCGTTAGCGCCTTTGCTATCTGCTTCTCTGCTTTCGCGGTCCTTAACCCAGTCGACTCCAACAAACAGACCGCAGCCGCGAACATCTCCCATCGCTGCACAACTTTCCTGCATTGATGACAATGAATCTTGTATATATTGACCCAGTGTAGCGGATTGGTTCAGCAGACCTTTGCTTTCGATTTCATCGAGTACGGCAATGCCAACTGCGGCTTGTAACGGGCTTGATGCGAATGTGTTGAAATAGTGTGTCTTGTCACGAAATGTGGCGACCAGGTCGGCACTGGCAACGACGGCGGAAATCGGTAATCCATTCCCCATAGGCTTGCCCATGGTTGCGATATCAGGGACGAAATGTGAAGTCTGGTAGCCCCACCAATTTCCGGAGCGGCAGTATCCCGCCTGGACTTCATCAGCAATGACAAGGCCGCCAGCTTTTCGAGTCAGGACTGCTGCTTTTTCCATAAACCCCGGTGGAATATCCGGCAACCCCTCATTGGCAAATATTGAACAAACAAATAACCCGGCGAAGGGGATATTGTTGGCAGCGAAGTCGTCAATGGCTTCTTGTATCTTATCGAGATAAAGTTGAGTTAGCGCCTCTCCACTGACATCAATTTCCAGGGGTCGATAAGAATCCGGAAAGGGGATACTGCGAAAATATTCATCCGTTACAGGTCTGGCTGACATCTTGGATACTTCCGTGCTATTGCCATGGTAGGTGGCGTCGGTACAAATTATGCCCTTGCCGTCCGTTGCATGTCGCGCCATCATCAATGCGATTTCACTCGCTTCTGTACCCGAGCAGGCAAACACAACACTTTCCATTTTGGCAGTATGCAGCGCGAGTAGACGCTCTGCATAGGTCAGGATGCCTTCATGAAGGTATCGGCTGTGAACGTTTAGTGTGCCCATTTGCTGCTGCATAGCAGCAACAATATTTGGATTGGCGTGGCCAACGCAGGGTACGTTGTTATACATGTCCACATATTGTTTGCCATCCTTGTCATATAGGAAAGCACCTTCCCCACGCACTATTTCGATGGGGTCATCATAGAAAAGTGTTGCGGTCCCCATTACGGACTGTCGTCTGTCAACTATGCTTGTCGGGTTCATTGATTAGTCTCTCTTATATTCTTGCTCGATTTGTCGACAGGTCCGAAAAACAGTCCTGCCTGAATAATGGCGCGGTCTACGCTGCAAATTGCGGCACAGTTTTTTTGAATGTCATCAAATTCAAAGGTCCTGGTCTACGAAGGTCGTGAAATTCTATCATTTTGATCGATATCAGCTCTATATCAACTCTAGGAAGGGGAGATATACTAGCCGTCTCCGTCACGTCAACGAATCAATCGCAGGGGTAAGTAGAAATGATTAAGTGGATTGCATCAGGCTTTATTCTGTTCGCCCTTGCCACAGCATGGTTTTTCTACGATAAGTTCGATTCACAACTGGCGCGTCTGACACCGGAAGTGAAAGAAGCACTACGCCAGACGGTGGCAGAAGAGAATGAAAATGCCATTGTGAAGCCTGAACCTCGTGCAAGAATCATCCAGCCTCTTAATCCGAATAAGAATCTCTACTTCGGGGATCTACATGTTCATACCGCCTGGTCATTTGATGCGAACCTGGGTGGCAACAGGATTGAACCAGATGATGCCTATCGGTTCGCTCAAGGGAAGAAACTAGAGTTGATGTCAGGGGAAGTTGTGCAGTTGTCAGCGCCACTGGATTTTGTCGCCATCACAGATCATGCCGAAAGCTTTGGACTCTTTGAAGGTTGTGCTGACCCAGCGATCACAGAAGAGCAAGCTGAATTTTGTGAACAATTTGAAAACCCTTCCGTGTCTGTATTTTTCCAGCTCCGTAGGCAAGCGACCAAAAGGCCACCAGTGAGAATGAGTTTTTGTGGTGACGATGGGAGCTTCTGCATCAATCATGGAAAGACGACCTGGAAAAAGACCCAGGAGGCTGCAGACAAGGCCAACAATCCGGGTGTGTTTACGTCCTTCTATGGCTATGAATACTCGCCCACATGGCCAAAAGGCGGGTCGACGCATCGGAACATTATTTTCAGAACCAGGCAGGTACCTGAAACCGTTGTCAGTGCATTTGATGCTGCAACGGCTCTGGACCTATGGGCAACACTGGAAGCATCCTGCACAGATGGTTGTGAGTTCCTGACGATTCCACATAACCTGAACAGATACTACGGCAAAGCATTTGCACGCGTGGATGAAGATGGCGGGGATTACACACTAAAAGACTGGAGACGAAGAGATCGTTACGAGCCCGTTGTAGAAATGTACCAAACGAAAGGGAATTCAGAGTGTGCTCTGGGTGTGGGTACAACAGATGAGGAATGTACGTTCGAGCAATTTTTCCCGACCTGCCAGGATGGTGAGACAGAGCGTTGTGCGGGTGGTGGTTCTTATGCGAGAGATGGTTTAAAGCTGGGTTTGGAACTTGAAAAAGAGTTGGGCTTCAATCCCCTTCGTGTCGGCTTTATTGGCAGTACGGATGTACATAATTCTAACCCCGGCGACACGGAAGAATGGGATTATCGTGGCAAGAGCGGCTTTAAGGATGCGACAGCAAAGAAGCGGCTAAAAAAACTTGAATTTGGTCCTGGCGTTCCGATCACACACAACCCCGGCGGTTTGGCTGCCATCTGGGCAGAGGAAAATACACGAGATGCATTATTCGATGGACTAAAGAGGAAAGAAACCTATGCAACCAGCGGAACCCGGATAAGTCTTAGGTTCTTCGCTGGCTGGAACTATGATCAGGATATTGTTAACGACCCTGATCTGGTGCCGCGTGCCTATCAATCTGGTGTGCCGATGGGCAGCTCACTTGATGTGCCGATTGCAGAAAAGAGATCAGAACTGACGCCTAAACTATTGATCTGGGCCACAAAAGATCCCGGCAATGCCAATCTTGATCGAATTCAGATCATCAAAGGGTGGGTCGAGGATGGTGAGCAGAAAGAAGCCATCTATGATGTGGCCTGCGCCGATGGCCAGGTCCCGAATTCTACAAGTGGGCAGTGCCCACCAGGTAAGGCACAAGTGAATCTCGAAACCTGTCAGATTTCAGAAGGTGATGGCGATGTAGAGCTGAAGGTACTCTGGGAGGACCCTGGTTTTAACCCGAACCATTCATCCTTCTATTATGTGCGCGTGCTACAAAACCCGACCTGCCGGTGGTCTACCTACGATGCGATCAGGCTCGGTATTGAGCCTGTGGAAGTAACATCGCCAACAATTCAGGAACGGGCATGGTCCTCCCCAATTTGGTATTCTCCAAAGCACGCAGATGCTAATTAGCTCTCAATAGACAGCCATGGTACCTGCTCATGGAATATCCTCGAATCGGACGTTCCCTGGACATTGCGAGAGACACCTCCTGGTGTAGACTGTTGATTTTGTAGACCAATATCTCACATTAGAGGCATCGTGAGAGTGGTCATAAAATATTCCCCGAGGAATGGAAATGAGCAGCACATCGAATAAACCTATTGAAATCGAAGGTACAGTCGCGGCGGGGTTTGAGTCTGTTCGTGCACTATATAAGCACAACATGAATACCCTGGCTGAAAGGCACACGCAGCTGTGTGTCTATCACAATGACGAAAAGGTTGTTGATCTCTGGGCGTCGGCGGAAGAATCGGAAGAGGGCACAAATTTTTCACCAGACTCGCTCATCAATATCTTTAGCAGTGGTAAGAGTCTGGAGGCTATCGCCATGGCATCACTGGTGGGTAACGGGTTGCTCGATTACAACGCAAAGATCACTGTATATTGGCCAGAGTTCGGCGGTAATGGAAAAGATGCCCTGACGGTCGCTGAGTTAATGCGACACGAGGCGGGACTTGCCGCATTCAATATTTCCATGGAGCCAGAGGATCTCCTGACAGAAAATATCAGGCGAAATAAAGTCGGTAGCATTATTGAAAATCATCCCCAAAAATTCCGTGAACAAGGGAGTACCCGGGAATACCATGCGGTGACGCGAGGCTGGATCATCAATGAAGTATTTCGACGAATAGACCCTGATGGTCGAACCATTGGTGAATATTTGCGAGAAGAGATTAGCCAACCGCTTGGGGTCGATGCCATTGTCGGTGTCAGAGAAGAAGAATTAGGCCGAAGGGTACCTGTGTTGCCATTGGGTTTTCGCTTCCAGTTGCTGGAGAGTTTAAAGCCTAAGTTTCTGAATCGGAAAACGGAACATAATATTTTTCAAACCATCGGCAGGGTCGCACGACTTGTGCCCGGCATGCGAGGCGGAACCACAAGAGGCGCGCCAGCACCCTTTACAGGGATGGATAAGATCGCCTTCTTCAATGAACCTGCCGTTGCCATGGGTGAAACGCCTTCTGCCAATACCAACAGCAGCGCCCGAAGTCTTGCCAAGATCGCAGCCATGGTGGCATCAGGTGGAAGCTGGGAAGGGAAAGAATATCTGAACGATGCTGCCTGGCAGGGGCTGCATGGAAATCCTGTGAAAGCGGATATGGGGTTTAGCCAGACGACGTTCACCCAGGGCGGCGTTGCCTACTTTGACCTGTCGGAAGATAGCTCCGGACTCGAGCGGGATTTTAATGCTGGCAGAGAAGGTTTTTATGGCTGGATGGGGTTAGGCGGATCATTATTTCAATGGCACCCGCAACACAAGATCGGCTTTGGTTATGTGCCGACGTCATTGAATGTACTCGATTTATTCAATGAACGGGGCAAGGGTTACCAGGCGGAAGTGCTCAGGTGTGTGGAAAAGTTGAAAGCCGCTTAGGCGTAGTAACGCCAATCGCTTTCCTAATGTCTACCAGCGACCTTGGCAGAATCCTCAATCGCCTTGTTTGCTGATGCAAGCCCTTGTTTGGATCGTGTCTTGTTTACCGTTCTTGCTAATGC
>CAZAZB010000112.1:0-10921 GCA_964489485.1 uncultured Pseudomonadales bacterium
GATATTGTCACGCTCTCGATCAAGAGCGAAGGAGTGTTCAAGAAGACAACGATCTATGAGATCTACAAGGGAGTGCAAAACAATGGAATGGTTGAGTTTTCGCCTGCGCCGGATGCCAGGATAGACAGTGGTGGCATTCAGTTTGAGATGGTTGAAAAGGATTTCAATCAAGACGGCCAGACAGATATGGTTATATCGACAGTAGAGATAGGGATAGGCAAAATCCTAACGGCGCTCATCACCGGCTCAATCAATATCGATTTGAACTTCTATCAGATGATGGACGGCACTTATCCGAAGAAACCTGTGCTGAAGAAAGAGATTACTGCGACATTTAGCCTGTCATCGGGAGATGTGTTTTTCCCATCGGTTCTCATCGATGATGTTGATGGTGATCAGGTTGATGATTTGATGGTTCAGGAAGGAGAAGGCAAGCTAAGAATTTTTCTGGGAGGAAACAATGGTAAGTTATTCGCCAAGAGATCTATCGATATCGACGTATCCATGCCCAATGAACCTGATCTGGTGGAAGTCGCTGATTTGAATGCCGATGGCAAAAGTGACATCGTGATGCGTCATCAGGCGGCCGGAAAACCAAGAAAAATAGTGGTGATGGTATCGAAATAGAAACTGTTCCTAATACGTAAAAAGCATTCAATGAGAGTAGATAAGTATGAACAATAAAACACTGCCGATCAGTCGGTTTGATATTCCAAAGCTGGCTAGCCTACCGGATGATATCCGTGAACGAATTGAAGCCGTTGCGGAAAAGTCCGGATTCATCCCCAATGTCTTCCTGGTGATGGCAAGACGACCGGATGAATTCCGGGCATTCTTTGCTTATCATGATGCCCTGATGGAGCGTGATTCGGGTCTGAGCAAGGCGGAAAGGGAGATGATTGTTGTGACCACATCTGCCATGAACGACTGCCAGTATTGTGTTATCTCCCACGGTGCGATACTCAGAATCCGTGCTAAAAACCCGCTAATTGCTGATCAGGTGGCGGTGAATTACCTGAAGGCTGATCTCTCTGCGCGTGAAAGCGCCATGTTGAAGTTTGCCTCTAAAATTTCAATGAAGGCAGGTGACATTATAGAAGCTGACCTCGATGAAGTGAGAGCAGCAGGTTTCTCTGATGATGACATCTGGGATATTGGTGCGATCACATCATTCTTCGCGCTCAGCAACCGGATGGCAAATCTGACCAACATGCGCCCCAATGAAGAGTTTTATGCCATGGGAAGAGGTTAACTTAGAATAAAGGTCGACCAACATGGCATTGTGGTGGGTTATTCATGGTAACAATACCGACGCCCTGGCTAATCCAGAAGCCCTGGACTTCTACCGGAATCTGGCGGAGTGCAAAGCTAATGTCTTTAGGTTGATCTGGCTGTCTTAAACCCTTTTACGCAGCCCTGCGTCCTACTCAAGGTCATTCCAATATTGGCGTATAATGGCCAGAAAACGACAAGAATAAGGAATCCGGGGCTTTAGTGTCAGAAGTTCAAGAACACCAGCGGGTAGATGAAAAGCGACTGGTGTCGCAGGCGCAACAAAATGATTATCGAGCCTACGAGCAGCTATATCGACTGCACGTGGGGCGAATATTTGCGCTCTGCGTTCGGCTGTGCAAAGACCGGGACATGGCGGAAGACCTCACCCAGGATGCCTTCGTACAAGCATGGCGGCAACTCAGTAAGTTTCGCGGCGATAGTGCTTTTGGTAGTTGGCTTTATCGCATAGCTACCAACACTGTTCTTAGTTACCTTCGCAAACAAAAACCCTTTTTGAATAGTCTGGATATTGATGATGTTGCAGAACCAGCCTACCGGGAAACCAATGACGAACAAATCGGGCTCGAACTGGCAATATCAAAACTCCCGGATGGTGCCCGAACCGTGTTTGTTCTCTATAGCCTTGAAGGGTACACGCATGTGGAAATATCGGCTTTGTTGGGCATAGCAGAAGGAAGTAGCAAAGCGCAGTTGCACCGGGCCAGGCAGTTGCTTAAGCAGTCGCTTGGATGAGTAATATCAGAATAGTGAGTAGGCACATTTAAACGGATATGCGATGTTTGACGTCTTATTAATGTGAAAAGCAAGACGTTAGATGAGGATTAGAAAGAAGGGCGAAATGATGACAAATGACGAAGACAGGTCGACAGAAAACAGTGATTCCAATGGGAAGGTCACCCCTGGTGAAGTGGCTGACCTATCTCTCGCTCGAACCATTAAAAATCTCGACAGCGAAATTCAACCAGAGCGGGACCTGTGGCAAGGTATAGAGCGTCAGATTCAGGACTACCCCCAGAAGAGAAAAATTGAACTGCCTGGAAACTGGATGCCCTATGGCGTCGCAGCAAGTCTTCTGGTCGCCTTTGCTGCATTGTTTGTCAATTTGGCCATGCTGAATAATGCCAATCAGCAGTTTGCCTCAAGCGGCAATAATTTCGACAGGATCAATGCGGAATATGTTCAGGTTCGCAATCCACTGGTGCAGAAGTTCACCGAGGTAAACAAGAACCTTGATGAGCAAACGCTCTCTGACCTTTATCGCAACCTGGATATTCTGGAGCAGGCGAGGAAAGATATTGAAGCGCAGGTTCGCGAGAATCCTGACAACCAACGGCTTGTTGAATCGCTGATGCGAATCCATAAACAAGAACTCGACCTTTTAAAACAAGACTATAGTCAACCCGGACATTTCATGTAATGGATTATCACAGCGGGACAATCAAGAGCACGATAATGAATATTCCAACAAAATGGATAAGGGGAGTTTGCCGGTATGCGGTGGTAGGCATGCTGGCCGGCGTTGTTCTTTGTCTACCCGCCACATTATTTGCGGACCAGCAATCTGTTGACCAACGAATCGAAATGCCGGCGGATGGTGTCGTTCGAATTACGGTGGTTCGCGGGGAAGTTGAAGTGCTGGGCTGGGATAAGAATGAAATTGAAGTGCATGGATTTCTGGATGAAGATACTGAAAAATTTATCTTTAAAGTTGATGGAAGAGAAGCTGTTGTCGAAGTAAAAATACCGCGGAGTAACAGCGGTTGGCTGACCAAGGACGAGACGGATATTATAGTACGCGTGCCTATAATGAGCCACGTAGATGTCGCAGGCGTGTCAACGGATGTTGAAGTCGACGGCACCCATGCAGTTATAGAAGTGGGCGTCGTTAGTGGCGACGTCTCCATAGATGGTGGGTCGGATAGAATTAATCTGAACACGGTCAGTGGAGAGATTGAATTGCGAAACAGTCATGGTCGAATTCGGGTTAAAACCGTGAGCGGCGATATCGAATCTTTTAAGACGTCAGGCATGAGTGACTATGGCACTGTCAGCGGGAGTATCCTGATTGAATCAGGCAGCGAGGAGCTTGATCTGGAAACCGTGTCCGGAGATGTAGAAGTCGCCAGGACCAAAATCCTTGCGATCTCGGGCCATTCAGTTTCTGGCGATATCGATATCAGAGGTGAGATGAAACCCGGTGCATCTATAGATTTTGATAATGTAAGTGGTTCGATCCGGTTGAAATTCCAGGGAGATATTGATGCCAAATTTGACCTCGAAACCGGCTCAGGCAGTATTCGTAATCGGTTGACGGACGATAAACCAAAAGTTTCCAAGTATGTGCGGGACGAGCGCCTCAGATTCACCATGGGTGAGGGCAGTGGTGAAGTGATCCTGACAACCCGGTCTGGTGATATTACGGTTTCTGATTAAACTGTTTTATATTACATCTTGGCTCAGCGGCGTTATCCGATAACTGCATCTTCGGGCACCGGTGATCAAATGATCCTCTCGCTTGACTGTTGCTTGCCCTTTAAATAATTTCTGAAAAACCTCTAGCTCAGATTCACAAAACCCCTGACAGGTTTTCGCCGCGACACAAATTGGGCAGTGATCTTCTGTCAGTACAAATTCCTTGCCGTCTTTGTGGGTATTCGCCATATAGCCCTCGTTTGTTCGGAGCCTGGCTAAATCCTGAATCTTCTCAGCCAGACCGGGTAGGAGGTCGAGTGATGCCTGGTATTGTCTGTAGGTATCTGATGTCCTTTTCTTGATAATTTTATCAACACCTGCGTCACCAAAAATCTCCCGCACAGAAATAATTAAATCTGATGTCACCTGCGAATGACCGTCCGGGAAACGGAGATGTCCCTTTCCTGTCAGTTTCCATGGTTTCAGCGGTCGCCCTCTCGGTTGTGGTTCCTCCGGTAAGGATGTGACTAATCCATCTTCCTCAAGCTGGTTTAAATGCTGACGGACCCCCATGGTTGTCACTTCGAGTGTGGCGGCAAGGGATTTGACACTTTGTGGTCCTAACCGCTTGATTTGATAAAGGATTCTATCCTGGCTGCTGGTTGATGATTCATTCATGGAGTGGATATTGCCGAATACTGCCAAATAAGTAAATAAATTACTTTACATATTAGAGTGACGAGCGTAGATTTATACAAAGTAATAACTTTACTATATAATCTACATCATTCAAAAGGGAATAAGATGAATCTCTTAATCGAACACGCCAACATTACCGTGCGGTCCACCCATGAGGCCATACGGTTTCTCGGGACTGCCTTCCCTGACTTTTTCGAACGTGGTGGTGGCGTTCTGGGAAGCAACCCTGCCGGAAGGTGGAGCCATTTTGGCAACAATGAAACTTATATCGCGTTACAGGAAAATGGCATCCCATCTGGTCGGAGTGACATCACTTACACTCATGACGGTATCAATCACCTGGGCTTTGTCATCGATGATATGGAGGCACTTATCGCGCGTCTGGCTGTCGAGGGTTATCAGCCATCTGATGCATCTGCCCTGGATACGCATCCGCATCGCAGACGCGCCTACTTTTTTGATAAGAACGGCTTTGAGTGGGAGTTTGTAGAATACTTAAGCGACGATGCAGCGAAGAGAAATCAGTACCCTTAATCGATAGGGAGATACCCAAAACCTGGCTGCACCTGCTATTCTCTGACCAGCGTTCACCAGAGGATGGTAGGTCACAAAATGAAAGCTCAGAAGTTAGCCGGTGGTGTCTCTGCCCGGCAAATTAAAGAGGGACCGCAGACAGCAACGCTGCTCAATATTACGTCTAATCCCGGTACTGTTTTTAAGCCGGATTGGTTGGCTGATATCCGGGTTAATCAGAGTGGGATCGAACGTCGGACATCTACTTTAAAGAATCGTCGTTCCTTGAAGAAAGAGTGGCAGGCTGCCTGGTTACTAAAGGCAATTTCCTGCATCGACTTAACCAGCCTATCGGGCGACGATACCCCTGGTAGAATCAGGCGCCTCTGTGCCAAAGCGCGGCGCCCAGTTCGTGGGGAGATTCTTGCCCGACTCGGTACTGAGTCGCTGGGTATTACAACGGGTGCCGTCTGTGTTTATCACGTCATGGTGGAGACAGCTGTTGCCGCTCTTGCCAATACCAATATACCCGTTGCTGCTGTCTCTACTGGCTTTCCTGCCGGCATGGCACCACTGGAAACCCGATTGCGAGAGATCGAACTTTCCATTGAAGCAGGCGCGCGGGAGATAGACATCGTTATCAGTCGTCGCAATGTACTCAATGAAGATTGGCCCGCCCTGTATGAAGAAATTTGTGCCTTTCGCAAAGCCTGTGGTGATGTTCACATGAAAACCATTATATCCACAGGGGAACTGGGCACCCTGACCAATGTCGCTCGTGCCTCGATGGTGTGCATGATGGCGGGTGCAGACTTCATCAAGACTTCCACAGGAATGGAATCCACCAATGCGAACCTAAATGTTGCGCTGGTTATGATCCGCGCGATTCGCCGCTATGGAGAACTGACAGGACACCGGGTTGGGTTTAAACCGGCAGGAGGAATCAGCACCGCAAAAGATGCGCTTCAATACCTGGTCATGATTAACGAAGAATTGGGTCCAACATGGTTAAATCCTGAGATGTTTCGTTTCGGTGCTTCTAGCCTGCTGGGCGACATTGAACGACAACTGGAGCACCATGTCTCCGGTGCATATTCTGCGAACTATCGCCATCCCATGGGATAGGCGTACCAAGTACCAGGGTCCAGGGTCCAGGAAAGAATGATGAACAAGACGGTAGAAGAAATATTTAACGACATGTCCTATGGTCCTGCGCCTGAGAGCAAAGATATAGTCGAGCAATGGCTGAAAGGCCACCAGGATGGGTTTGGGTTTTACATCAATGGCGAGTGGGTATCAGGTTCGGCAAACAGCTATTTTGATAGCCTCAATCCAGCGAATGGCAATCTACTTGGCAAGGTGGCTCAAGGTAGTTCTGACGACATTGATAAGGCTGTAAGATCTGCCCGCGGAGCACTGGAACCCTGGCAAAAGATAGGATGCCATGGCAGGGCGCGTTATCTGTATGCCCTGGCGAGGCTGGTTCAAAAACATTCCCGAAAGCTCTCTGTGCTTGAATCGATGGATAATGGCAAGCCTATAAGAGAAACCCGTGATATCGACATTCCCCTTGTTGCGCGACACTTCTACTACCATGCTGGTTGGGCGCAACTACTGGAAAGTGAACTGCCAGACCAGGACCCTCTTGGTGTTATAGGTCAAATCATTCCATGGAATTTCCCCTTGCTGATGCTTGCCTGGAAAATTGCCCCCGCCATTGCAGCCGGTAATTGTGTGGTGCTTAAGCCTGCAGAGTACACCAGCCTAACGGCTTTGATGTTTGCAGAAATATGCGCAGAGGCAGGCATTCCACCCGGTGTTATTAATATTGTCACCGGTGATGGCAGTACAGGCGCAGCACTTGTGGAGCATCCTGATGTAAACAAGATTGCGTTTACAGGATCCACGGATGTTGGCCGATTGATTAAAAAGAAAACTGCGGGCACTGGCAAGAAGCTAACACTTGAACTAGGGGGTAAATCACCTTTTATTGTCTTTGCCGATGCGGATCTTGATAGCGCAGTAGAAGGCGTTGTGGATGCAATCTGGTTTAATCAGGGACAGGTCTGTTGCGCAGGGTCTCGCTTGCTGGTTCAGGAGGCCATCGCCGAGCAATTTATCGGTAAGGTTAAAAACCGGATGGAAAATTTGCGCATGGGTGATCCGCTGGACAAGAGTATTGATATTGGTGCTATTGTTGATCCGGTCCAGCGAGAACGCATCGCATCGCTTGTCGAGCAGGGCGTCGAACAGGGCGCAAGCCTGTGGCAGTCTTCGCAGCCCTGCCCGGAAGAAGGGTGTTATTACCCGCCGACGCTGCTGACAAATGTAGAATCGAGTAATGTCGTCGCCAGTGTCGAAATATTTGGACCCGTCTTGAGTGTGATGACATTTCGCACCGTCAAGGAAGCCGTCGCGCTGGCAAACAATACCCGATATGGCCTCGCCGCGAGTGTCTGGTCCGAGAATATTAGCAAGGCGTTAGAAGTTGTACCGCAAATCAAAGCGGGCGTTGTCTGGGTGAATTGCACTAACCAATTTGATGCCGCCTGTGGCTTTGGTGGTTACCGGGAATCCGGCTTTGGACGCGAAGGTGGCATAGAAGGATTACGGGAATATCTACAACCCGCGGGTAAAACAGTTGGGAATAGAGTTCTTGAAGTACAGATTGAAATACCAGAAGAGGCGCAGGCATCCCTTGACGTTGTCAGCGGCATTCCTGTGTTGGATCGTACAGCAAAACTCTATATAGGGGGCAAGCAGGTACGCCCCGATAACGGCCATTCAATCAATGTCCTGGCGTTTGATGGCAAACCCGCAGGACTGGTGGGTGATGGTAGCCGAAAGGATGTTCGTAATGCCGTTGAAGCCGCATTGAAGGCCGAGGCCTGGAGCAAAGCGACGGCACACAATCGTGCCCAGGTGATCTACTACATTGCCGAAAACCTTAGCTATAGATCACAGGATTTTTCGGCACGCCTGATATCTCTTACAGGTGTCACACGAAAGAAAGCAACCAGGGAAATTGAAGCCAGTATTGAGCGGCTTTTCTACTATGCCGCCTGGGCAGATAAGTTTGATGGTGCCGTCCATCAACCACCGATTCGCGGCGTAACACTTGCCATGAATGAGGCAATCGGGATTGTTGGCATGGGTTGCCCGGATTCGCTACCCTTGCTGTCGTTCGTTTCGATGCTCGCACCTGCAATAGCGATGGGCAATAGGGTTGTTGTTATACCCTCACAGGTGTTTCCTTTGGTCGCCACCGATTTCTATCAGGTATTAGAGACGTCTGATGTTCCGGCCGGTGTGGTCAATATTATTACCGGAGGCCGCGACGCCCTTGTTAAAGTGTTGGCAGAGCACTTGCAGGTTGAAAGTCTCTGGTATTATGGCACGGCGAAAGGGAGTCGCATGGTTGAACAAGCATCCGCCGGAAATTTGAAACGTAATTGGGTTAATCATGGCTATGCACGCGACTGGTATTCGCGTACCCAGGGGCAAGGCAAAGAATACTTACAGCAAGCCACGCAGGTTAAGAATGTCTGGATTCCCTACGGAGATTCAGTCTAGATGAAACGGGCAATCATACTAGTCCTTGATTCATTTGGTATTGGCGCAACAGCTGATGCAGACAGATTTGGTGATGTGGGTGCAAACACGCTGGGGCACATTGCGGAGCAGTGCTCGCTTGGCGCTGCGAATATGGCACGCGAAGGTAATCTACACCTGCCCAATCTTGCTTCCCTTGGTCTGATGCACGCTGCTCGTGAAAGTAGCGGTGGTTTCCCTGCGGGTTGTGTGCCATTGGGGGAGCCCCTCGCGGCCTACGGATATGCCATGGAGCTTAGTACAGGCAAAGATACATCCAGTGGACACTGGGAAATGACCGGTGTGCCGGTCTTGAAGGACTGGGGCTACTTCACGGAAAAGGAAAACAGTTTCCCACAAGGGTTGCTGCAGGACTTCATAGACAAAGCACAACTGCCGGGAGTTCTCGGTGATTGCCATGCCTCCGGAACAGAAATTATCGCCCGACTGGGTGAAGAACACATGCGAACGGGTAAGCCAATTGTTTACACATCGGCTGATAGTGTTTTCCAGATAGCCTGCCATGAAGAGTCCTTTGGTCTTGATCGCCTATTAGCCATCAGTGAGATTGCTTTTTCGCTGCTCGACAAGTTCAATATCTGTCGTGTTATTGCGCGGCCATTTGTGGGTGTTGGTCCTACTGATTTTAAAAGGACCGGTAACCGTCGGGACTTTTCCGTGCCGCCACCTGCTGCGACTCTACTTGACGATCTTTGCGAAGATGGTGGTGAAGTACTGGCTATTGGCAAGATATCGGACATTTTTGCTGGCATGGGTATCAGCCGGAAGATTAAAGCTTCGGGTCTTGATCCATTGTTTGAAGCAACCCTCAATACTATCAGAAATGCGAAAGGTCGAAGCCTTATCTTTACAAACTTCGTTGACTTCGATTCCGAATATGGTCATCGACGAGATGTAGCAGGCTATGCCCGTGCTCTGGAGTGGTTCGACAATCGCCTTCCAGAGTTGTTAGGCATATTAGCCGAGGAAGACTTGTTGGTCATCACAGCAGACCATGGCTGTGACCCAACCTGGCCGGGTAGCGACCACACACGTGAACACATCCCCGTTCTGGTTCATGGCAACTCGGTAACCAAGGGATCCATAGGATGCAGAGAAACATTTGCCGATATCGGACAAACACTCGCATCCCATCTCGGGCTTAACAAGCTGGACCATGGCACCAGCTTTCTGGCTGCCGATATCAAATAAGGACAACTAACATGACGCCACATATCAACGCAGAGCCAGGCGACTTTGCAGAATGTGTTCTGCTACCGGGAGACCCACTGCGAGCAAAGTACATTGCAGAAAATTACTTTGAAGAGGTGCGAGAGGTTTGCAACTTAAGAAACATGTTGGGTTACACCGGCACGTATCAGGGGAATCGAGTTTCTGTAATGGGCTCCGGGATGGGGATTCCATCCGTTTCCATCTACTCGAAGGAACTCATTACTGACTTTGGCGTTAAGAAAATTATTCGGGTGGGTAGCTGTGGTGCGATCAGCGCCGGTGTAAAAATGCGTGATGTGATTATCGGCATGGGAGCCTGTACCGACTCCAGTGTTAATCGGATGCGATTTAAAGGCTATGACTATGCGGCAATTTGTGATTATGAACTACTTGAATCTGCCGTATTGAGTGCACGAGAAATGTCACTGAATATTCATGTCGGCAATATTTTTTCCGCTGATTTGTTCTATACACCTGACACTGAGATGTTCGACGTAATGGAGCAATACAATATATTGGGTGTAGAGATGGAAGCGGCTGGTCTCTATGCCTGTGCTGTTGAGTTTGGTGCGAAGGCACTTACTATCTGCACTGTGTCTGACCATATTAGAAGCGGCGAGAAGCTAACCGGCGATGAGCGTCAGCTCTCCTTGAATGAAGGAATTGAACTCGCCCTCAAAACAGCCACTATATAGTCAAAATCTGACAGTCCTTCCTCTGCTCCTCCGTTTTCTTTCAGCGGCACCAAGAAGACTTGCATCAAGCCGTTTTCCATTATTCTTCTGCCAGTCTTGCAGGGACCCATTGGTATCGCAATTGCGATACATTCCTGATTTTAACCAGTTTGATTCCGGAGTTAACGGTCATGCTGACGTAAAACTCCCCATGCATTTTTACAGCCCCTGTATGCTATTGATATCATTGGATAATTTGGAAACTAAAAACTGAGTACAAGGGAGTTTCATGTACGGGAGTTTTACGTACACCTGACGTAGAATTGCCTCCGAGACCGGAGTATATTCAATGGATACTAGGAATCATGGGACTGGTGGGATAACTCCCTGGCAGCGAGTTCGGATAAAAAGGAGATCGTATAGATGTTAAGCTCATTCAGAATTAACTGTTGAACTAAACCGCTGCGCGGTAGCTTCGCAAGACCCCAGATCGCCATCCACAT